>NZ_JBJDRK010000049.1:0-36977 GCF_044987405.1 Microbacterium sp. ZW T2_14
CCACAGCGGCCCGGCCTCGAGGCCGGGCCGCTGTGGAGCGGCGACTGGACCGCCGCGGCCGGCGCCGCGCTCGCCGGGCGGATCGCTGCGGCCGTGCGCGCGCCCGGTGGGCCCACGGCTGTGGCGGCCGCCAACGACCAGATGGCGCTCGGACTGATCGCGGGGCTGCGCGAGGCGGGTGTCGACGTGCCGGGCGATGTCAGCATCGTCGGCTTCGACGACAATCCGGATGCCGCGTACTACCGCCCCGCGCTCACCACGGTGGGCCTCGACCTGGCGGGGGAGGCCCGCCGCGCCGTCGCGGCCGTCCTCGGCGAGCCGGCGACCGCCGTCTCCGCACCCCGGCTCGTCGTCCGCGCCTCCACCGCCGCGCCTCATCCCTCGACCGCGTGAAAACGTCGGGACGGATCGGGGTTGTTACCGGTAACATAGCCGCGACGGCCCGGTATGGCCCGAAAGTTCCGCACGAGACCCGATGGAGGACCCCGTGACCAGCCCCGAGCCGACGACGCCGGCACCCGCGTTCGCACCCGAGGTCGAGGCATCCATCGCCGCCGTCCGTGCCGATGTCGCGAAGCTCCACGGCGAGCTCGTCCGCTACGGCCTCGTGGTCTGGACCGGCGGCAACGTCTCGGGACGCGTGCCCGGCGCCGACCTCTTCGTCATCAAGCCGTCGGGCGTCTCGTACGACGACCTCGCCCCCGAGAACATGATCCTGTGCGATCTCGACGGCAACGTCGTGCCCGGCAGCCCCGGAAGCGACCGCAGCCCCTCCAGCGACACCGCGGCGCACGCCTACGTGTACCGCCACATGCCCGACGTCGGCGGCGTGGTGCACACCCACTCGACCTTCGCCGTGGCGTGGGCCGCGCGGGGCGAGGAGATCCCCTGCGTCATCACCGCCATGGCCGACGAGTTCGGCGGGCCGATCCCGATCGGCCCGTTCGCCATCATCGGCGACGACTCGATCGGCCGCGGCGTCGTCGAGACCCTCACCGGACACCGCAGCCGCGCCGTGCTGATGCAGAACCACGGTCCGTTCACGATCGGCACGTCGGCGAAGGACGCCGTCAAGGCTGCGGTGATGGTCGAGGACGTCGCCCGCACCGTGCACCACGCGCGTGAGGCCGGCCCGCTGATCCCGATCCCGCAGGAGGCCATCGACCGCCTCTTCGACCGCTACCAGAACGTCTACGGCCAGTCGTCCGACGAACGCCGCGACGAGCGCCCGGAAGAGGGTGGCCGATGAGCGCCGACGCGATCCGGTCCCGGCGCACGGCGCTGGGCATCGAGCTGGGCTCGACCCGCATCAAGGCGTGCCTCGTCGACGCCGACGACCCGGCGAACGTGCTCGCCGTCGGCTCGCACGTGTGGGAGAACCGGTACGAGTCCGGCCTCTGGACGTACTCCCTCGACGACGTGTGGTCGGGGCTCCAGGCCGCGTACGCCGACCTCGTCGCCGACGCGCAGCAGCGCCACGGCGTCGCGCCCGACACGTTCGGCGCGATCGGCGTCTCGGCGATGATGCACGGATACCTCGCGTTCGACGAGGGCGGCACGCTCCTCGTGCCGTTCCGCACCTGGCGCAACACGAACACCGGCCCCGCGGCGGCGGAGCTCACCGACGCGTTGGGCGTGAACATCCCGCTGCGCTGGTCGATCGCCCACCTGCATCAGGCGGTGGTGGATGCCGAGCCGCACGTTCCCGACATCCGCTTCGTCACGACCCTCGCCGGCTACGTCCACGCGCGCCTGACCGGGGAGAAGGTCATCGGCGTGGGCGATGCGTCGGGGATGTTCCCGATCGACTCGACGACGGGCGACTACGACGCGGGCATGCTCGAGCGCTACGACGCCCTTCGACAGGCTCCGGGACCGGCGGCGGGCCAGGCGCAGGGACCGGCCGCCGGAAGGCTTCCCGTCGCCCACGTGACCGACCTGCTGCCCCGCGTGCTCGCGGCCGGTGCGCCGGCGGGCGAGCTGACGGCCGAGGGTGCAGCGCTCCTCGACCCGACGGGCGCGCTGCGCCCCGGCATCCCGTTCTGCGCTCCCGAAGGCGACGCGGGCACGGGCATGGTCGCCACCAACGCCGTCGCGCCGCGCACCGGCAACGTCAGCGCGGGCACGAGCATCTTCGCGATGGTCGTGCTCGAGCGGCCGCTCGAACGCGTCCACCACGAGCTCGACCTCGTCACGACCCCATCCGGTGATGCGGTCGCGATGGTCCACTGCAACAACGGCGCCAGCGAGCTCGCCGCCTGGGCCGGCATGTTCGCACGGTTCGCCGCCGCGTCGGGGACGCCGCTGGCTGACGATGCCGTGTACGAGACGCTGTTCCGCGAGGCGCTCGAGGGAGAGGCTGATGCCGGCGGCCTGCTCGCCTACAACCACCTCGCCGGCGAGCCCATCGCCGGCCTCGCCGAAGGCCGCCCGCTGTTCGTGCGCACGCCCGACAGCCGCCTCACGCTCGCGAACGCGATCCGCGCCCAGCTCTACGGTGTGTTCGGCACCCTCGCGCTCGGCATGCGGGTGCTCGACGACGAGGGGGTCGGCCTCGACCGCATGTTCGCGCACGGCGGCATGTTCCGCACCGCCGGGGTCGCGCAGCGCTTCCTCGCCGGCGCGCTCGGCGCTCCGGTATCGGTCGGCGACACCGCGTCCGAGGGTGGGGCGTGGGGCATCGCGGTGCTCGCCGCGTACGCCATGACCGTGAGGGAGACGGATGCCTCGGCCGCGGCATCCGGAATCTCCCTGGCCGCGTACCTCGACGACCGCGTCTTCGCCGACGCGGCGATCGCCACCGCCGAACCCGACCCCGCCGATGTCGCCGGCTTCGCCGCCTACCTCGACCGCTACCGCGCGGGCCTGGCCGTCGAAGCCGCCGCCGTCCAACACCTCACCGAGGGTCGTTGAGCGAGCGAAGCGAGACGAAACGCTCGAGCCTCCGCATCCGCGTTTCGTCTCGTCGCTTCGCTCCTCGCTCAACGACCGGCATCAGACCGAAGGAACCACGATGACCCGCACACCCCTGTCCACGTCGCTCGACGCCTACGAGATCTGGTTCGTCACCGGCAGTCAGAACCTCTACGGCGAGGAGACGCTGCGCCAGGTCGCCGAGCAGTCGCAGGCCGTAGCCGAGGGCCTCGCGGGCCTCCCGGTCAAGGTCGTGTGGAAGCCGGTGCTCAAGGACTCCGACTCGATCCGCCGCCTCGCGCTCGACGTCAACGCGCGCGACGACGTCATCGGCGTCGTGGCCTGGATGCACACGTTCAGCCCTGCGAAGATGTGGATCGCCGGCCTCGACGCGCTGCAGAAGCCGCTCCTGCACCTGCACACGCAGGCGAACGTCGAGCTGCCCTGGGCCGAGATCGACTTCGACTTCATGAACCTCAACCAGGCGGCGCACGGCGACCGCGAGTTCGGCTACATCCAGACCCGCCTCGGCGTCGCCCGCAAGACGGTGGTCGGCCACGTCTCGAACCCCGCGGTGCGCCAGCAGGTCGAGGACTGGCAGCGCGCTGCCGCCGGCTGGGCCGCCTCGCGGTCCCTCAAGCTCGCCCGCTTCGGCGACAACATGCGCTACGTCGCGGTCACCGAGGGCGACAAGACCGAGGCCGAACTGCGCTTCGGCGTGCAGGTGAACACCTGGGGCGTGAACGAGCTGGTGGAGGCGGTGGATGCCGCGACCGACGCCGACGTCGACGCGCTGGTCGCCGAGTACCTCGAGTCCTACGACGTCGCACCCGAGCTGCGGCCGGACGGCGACCGCCACCAGTCGCTGCGCGACGGCGCCGCGATCGAGCTGGGCCTGCGGAGCTTCCTCGAGGAGGGCGGCTTCGGCGCCTTCACGACGTCGTTCGAAGACCTCGGCGCGCTGAAGCAGCTGCCCGGCCTCGCCGTGCAGCGACTGATGGCCGAGGGCTACGGCTTCGGCGCCGAGGGTGACTGGAAGACCGCCATCCTGGTGCGCGTCGCGAACGTGATGGGGGAGGGGCTCCCCGGCGGCGCGAGCCTGATGGAGGACTACACGTACGACCTCGTGCCCGGCGACGAGAAGATCCTCGGCGCCCACATGCTCGAGGTCTCGCCGTCGCTGACCAGCGCGAAGCCGCGCCTCGAGGTGCACCCGCTCGGCATCGGGGGCAAGGACGACCCGGTGCGGCTGGTCTTCACGGCCGATCCCGGACCGGCGCTGGTCGTCGCCATGAGCGACATGCGCGACCGCTTCCGCCTCGTGGCGAATGTCGTCGAGAACGTGGACGCGCCGGACCTGCCGAAGCTCCCGGTCGGGCGCGCCGTCTGGAAGCCGGCGCCGGACTTCGCCACGAGCGCCGCCTGCTGGCTCGCGGCCGGCGCCGCGCACCACACCGTCATGACCACCGCGGTGGGCATCGAGGTGTTCCGCGACTTCGCCGAGATCGCAGCGACCGAGCTCGTCGTCATCGACGAAGACACCACCACGCGCGGATTCCAGCGCGAGCTCCGCTGGAACCAGGCCTACTACCGCCTCGCGCAGGGCCTGTAACGGCACCGTCACCCCTCCGCCGCACCGCCCGCGCCCGGTCCCCGGTCTCGCCGAGACCGGGGATCCGCGCCGAAACCGAGGGCCTCGTCACCGGTTTCGACGCGAATGCCCGGGTTCGGGGCGCGCGAAGCCCGCCGCTACTCTGGTGTGCGGCATCCCAGCTCCAAGGAGAACCCCATGGCACGTCCCCCCGCTTCCGGAATCCAGCACGCGCTCCGCGCCGGCGACTACGAAGCCGTCGTCGCGAGCGTCGGCGCGACGCTGCGCTCGCTCACCTACCGCGGTCGCGACCTCGTGGTGCCGTTCGAGGCCGACGAGGTGCGCCCCGCGCACCGGGGAGCGACGCTCGCCCCGTGGCCGAACCGCGTGGTCGACGGCAAGTATTCATTCGGCGGGCGCGACTTCCAGCTGCCCCTGACGGAGCCGGCGCGCTCGCACGCGCTGCACGGCCTGGCGACGTGGCTCGACTTCGAGGCGATCGACAAGGGGCCCGACCACGTGACCCTGTCCGCCGTCATCCAGCCGCAGACCTTCTACCCGTGGCGCCTCGTCATCACGACGACCTTCTCGCTCGGTCCCGACGGACTCACGCAGTCGGTCACGGCGCACAATGAGAGCGACGAGCCGGCGCCGTGGGGCACCGCGCCGCACCCGTACCTCGTGGCGGGCGACGGCCGCGTCGATGGCTGGACCCTCGAGCTGCCCGCGACCCAGGTGCTGTCCGTCACCCCAGACCGCCTCATCCCGACCGCGCTCGTGCCGGTCGACGCCGAAGATCCGGAGCGCTTCGACTTCCGCTCGCCGCGGCCGGTCGGCTCGGTCGAGATCGACCACGCGTACTCGGGCCTGGTGCGCGATGCGAACGGCACTGCCACCGTGCGGGTGACGAGCGATGCCGGCTCGGGTGTCGAGATGTCGTGGGATGCCGCGTGCCCGTGGGTGCAGATCCACACCGCCGACAAGCCCGACGCCGCACAGAGCCGGCTCGGTCTCGCCGTCGAGCCGATGACCTGCGCACCGGACGCCTTCAACGCCGGGTCGTACGACTACGACGCGGGACTCATCGTCATCGAGCCCGCGGCATCCGCCACCGCATCGTGGCGGATCGGCGCCATCGCCTGATCGCGCCCTCCGGTCGGAGCGTCCCCTCGGCGGCTCTGCCGAGAGGACGACCGCCGCACGGCGGCGACGGCTGCCGCTCACGACGAAGGCGAAGCCGGCCCCCCGGTCGGCTCCGCCTTCATCGTGAGCGGGGTTTCAGTTGCTGTCCCGCAGATCTTCCTTGATGTCGTTGCGCGTCTTCACCGAGTCGCGCTCAGCTTCGGCCTTCTTGACGTCGGCGTCAGCTTTCATCTCATCGACTTTGTCGCCGACTCGATCGGTGGTGTCTTCCCAGGCGTCTTTGATCTTCTCGCCGACGGCCTCAGCCGTCTCCTTCGCGTCGTCCATGAATCCCATCGATCGCTCCTTCCGTGAGTCGATGACATCGACGCTACGCCGGGGCATCTGCCGGGATCGGGGGGTTGCGCAACCGAGAACCGGTTGCTACACGGAGCGTTGGATGCCGAGCCCTAGGCTGAACGAATGCTCGATGCGAACACGATCACGTCCGGCGCCGATCTGACGGCGCTCTACTCGACCTCGGGCGTCATTGCGCTGGTCTGGTACGTCCTCGTGGCGGTGGCGCTGTGGAGGGTCTTCGACAAGGCCGGGTACCCCGGCATCCTGGCGATCATCCCCATCGTCAACGTGTTCGTCCTCGTCAAGGTGGCCGGCTACTCGGCGTGGCTCGGGCTGCTGTATCTCATCCCGATCGTGGGCTGGATCTTCAGCATCGTCGTCGCGGTGCGCGTCGGCAGGGGCTTCGGCAAGGGCGGCGCGTGGTCGTTCTTCCTGCTCTGGCTGGTGGCGTTCGTCGGGTACTTCATCCTCGGCTTCGGCCGGGCGACCTACACGAAGCCGGTCTGATCCAGCCCGTCTGATCCGGCCGGCGTGACGACGCCGTTCTCACCACGCAGTCCCGGCGACGACCGGCGCGTCAGCGGATGGGCGTCGTCGTGTCGATGGCGTCCCGCAGCGGACGACGCATCGGTGCCCAGTAGTGGGTCGGCGTGACGCGCGCGAGCACGTCCACCAGCCGGGCCTCGCGCCCGATCATCGTGCGGGGACGACGGTGGATCGTCGCCGCGACGATGCGCGCGGCGGCGTCTGCGGGCTCCGTGTGGTACATCGCGGCCTGCGCCGCTGCAGCGCGGTCGGCGATCGCGGGATCGATCGCTGCCGCAAAACGTCCGCGCAGGATGATGCCCGTCTTCACGCCGGCCGGATAGACCGCGCCGACGCTGACGGTCGACCGCTCCAGCTCGTGTCGCAGGGCTTCCGTGAACCCGCGGACGGCGAACTTGCTCATGGCGTACGGGATGCGCCCGGCCGGTGCGGCGAGGCCGTAGATCGACACGAGGTGCGTGATGTGAGCGGCCGGCTCCCGGCGCAGCGCCGGCAGCAGCGCCTGCGTGACGTTCACCGTGCCCCAGAGGTTGACGTCCATGAGCCAGCGCATCTCGGCCATCGTCAGCTGATCGATGTCGCCCAGCATCGACGAGCCGGCGCAGGTCACGAGGGACTGCACGTGGGGGTGGGATGCCTCGACCTCGGCGACGACGGCCGCCACCGCGTCGTCGTCGGTGAGGTCGACGACGTGGGTCGTGTGGCCCGTGCCGTCGAGGCTGGCGGCGAGCGCCGCGAGTCCTTCGGCGTTGCGGTCGAGCAGTGCGATGCGTGCACCGCGTGCGGCGAGCTGGCGGGCGACCTCGGCCCCCATCCCGGCGGCCGCACCCGTGATGACGGTGGTGCGTCCGCGCACGTCCAGGGGTCGCGTCTTGCTCATCGGCTGCCTCTCGCTGCGCTCGTCGCCGTCGACGAGTCGTGCCTACGATTCTCGCTGACTCGACAGCCCGCTGCGGACGCTAGCCTTCTGAGGGGAGGTGCGATGGGCAAGACCGCAGAGGCGATCGCCGAAGGGGTGTCCATCGCGTCCGCCGCCGCCCGGCTGGCGATCCGCAACCGCATCCTCGTCGAGACGATCGCGCACGATGAGCAGTTCGACATCGTCGCCTTCACCCCCTTCGCCCGCGAGACGCTCATCGCGCTCGCCGACGAGCAGGACGAGGCGGCGGCCATGGTGAAGCGCCAGCGCAAGAAGGCATGGGGCAAGTTCACCGACCCCGACGGCACGCACGACTACCGGGATCGCGACACCCGCAACCTGCGCCGTCGCGGGCGGCAGTATGCCGGCGTGGCGCAGGCCCTGCGGCGCATGGCGGACGACCCGCACGTCGTGCGCTCCCTCATCGAGCAGGCTCGGGACGCCGCGTGGGGCGACGTCGAGGCGAACCTCCAGCGTCGCCTGCGCGTCGAGGGCATGCGCCCCGACCTCGACCCGGACTACGAGCGGATGCGCGCCGCCCGCATGCAGTCGATCCGGCTCGTCGACATTCCCCGGCTCGCCGCGCACAAGCGTCATCGTGACGAGGGCGACACGGATGCCGCGCCCAGCGCCGCTCCGGTCACGCCGTCGCCGCGGATCTCGGGCGTCGACGTCAGCGAGCTCGACTCCTGACACCGGATCGCCGCGACGCTACGCTCGGCCTGTGAACGGCGACGCGGCCCCGGCCCACCCGAGGTGGTTCCCGCCCGAGCACCCGCTCGTCGTGCGGGTGCGCGGGTTGTGCATGGCGTATCCCGAAGCGGTCGAGGCGCTCTCGCACGGACGCTGGACGTTCCGCGCCGGCAAGCGTCAGTTCGCGCTGGTCGGCGTCGCCGCTGAACCGGCGGTGCTGTTCGTGCCCGACGAGCTGGAGCGGCCGGTGCTCGTCGAACGCGACGATGTCTTCGTGCCACCGTACGAGGGCGCGTACGGATGGCTCGCCTTGCGCATCGAGCCGGATGCCGGTGACTGGGAGCTCCTCGCCGAGCTCATCGACACGTCGTACCGGCTCGTCGCCCTGCAGCGTCAGCTGCGCGCGCTCGATGCACGCGAAGCCTGAGCGATCGGGCTCGCACCCGGCGAACACGCCCGGGAATCCGGCATCCCGCCGCCGATTCGCGCCGCGGGGGAGCGTGGGGTATTCTGGACGACGTTGTGCGCTGCTGCGGACAACATGCGCCCGTAGCTCAATGGATAGAGCATCTGACTACGGATCAGAAGGTTGGGAGTTCGAGTCTCTTCGGGCGCACACTGTGTTGAGACAGTGAATGGGAAAAGGGCCGGTAAGGCCCTTTTTCTGTATCCGGGACATGTCGTCCATCTTGATGGGTCACCGTCTTGACCGCTGATCAGTGCGTAAACGCTGGGTCCCCCGCTACGTATGCACTAGGTGAAACCTCGATGCGCAGGTTCTAGGTCGGTCAGGATCTCTCCCGGCCACGCATCCGCAGAGTCCACCGATGTCGCGATGGCTCCGCCCGCATAGGGCCCCGCGTGCGGGCATCTCATCGCGCAGGCTATCCGGGCATCGAGTCGACCCCTGCGGGCGGAGATGGTGGCCAGCCTCGGCGCGCCAGATTACCGGCATCCCGCCCGCGGGCTATCCGCGCATCGAGTCGATCCACCTGCGGGGGAGACGGTGGCCGGCCTCGGCGCGCCAGAGTACCGGCATCCGCCTGCTGGCCGACCGTCTAGGGTCGCAAGCCAATCACGCAAGCTGGCTTATGCGAGCCGCGGCCGATCGGGAGCGAGATAGCGTCGGAGCTATGGAGAACGAGTGGATAGCGAGGGCCGTCTTGTTCGTCGTGATGGTTGGCGCGGGCATCCTCCTCATCTGGATGGCGAATGCGGCAGCGTCTGGGCGGCTGAAGCGGAATCAGCTCGCAGGCATTCGGATTCCCAGCACGATGGCGAGTGAAGAAGCCTGGCTGGCCGCACATGTTCGAGCGCGGGGAGCGACGGTCTGCGCCGGAGTCATCAGCATCCTGGGCGGGGCGTTCGCTCTCGTTCCCGTTCCGATGCCCGTGGTGACTATCAGGGTGCTTCTTGCCGCGGTTGCCGCGCTCGGATTCGTCCTCTATGGGGCTCAAGTCGGGGGCACGGCTGCGAAGGCCATTTCCGAGTCCTGACCGCATTCGACCCGTCCGATGAAGGACCGGGGTGCGTGCGCCCCGTTGCGGTGAGCAGTGATGGCGGCCGCGTTGGAGCGCCTCTGCCGACCAGGGCACCGGAAAGCCGAGTCGAAGGACGCAACAGCGTCACGGAGACACACTCACTGGCGCGGGCGCCTGGCTTCCCATGCCGTCGACACCAACAGCCAAATCAGGAAGATCGCCCCGCCAACCGCGGCGAGACCGACGAAGGTGAAGAGCGCGAGCAACACCATCATCGGCGCATCCACCCACCGGCCGTCTTCGACCGGGGCGAATAGGTCACCACTCACGGATGAGTGCAGGAAGGCAACGATCAACCACATGCCTACTCCGAACGCGAGGACCGCGATAGCCGCTACCCAGGCGCCGAAGAGCGACCCACCCGCATCGTCGCGCCCGCGTGCCATTCGATCAAGATAATCGACGCGCGCTACTCGGCGCGGATACCGACCGCTCAACGATCGTCATCGCGAGCGATCGAGGTCACCAAGGTGTCGCGGTGTCATGGCGTGACCAGCGGAAAGGCGGGATCGAAGTCGTCGAGGACCGAGCCCAATCGATCGAGTTCGCCGGCATCACCGTCGAGCGTGACCTTTCCCGCCGCGGCGAGCTGTGATGCGATGCTCGGCTTGAGTAGGACGCCCACGAGGAGTGCCTTGGGCGCGCTCACCGTAAGCGGAGCATCCGGCGACTGGCCTTTCCGAGCATTCAGCACGCCGCGTGCGATCCAAAGGTTCCACGTCTCGTCGATGTCGGCGAAATCGAGGTTGATCCGGATATCGGCGTTCGCTGCCTTTGGTCCGTTGACGTGGACGGCGACGAAGTCGAAGAGGATGTCGATCGGCATCCCGAGAATCGTGTCTTCGCTCGCTGTGGTGAACGCGGTCGGCTGGATACCTTCGCGCAGTTCGCGCGCGGCTGTGAGGAAGATCCCTCGCCACTGCGGACCTTCGGCCTGGTACCCGAGCTGCTCGTACGCGTCAGCCTGGAGCTCGCGCGCCTCGGCATCATCCGGGTCGGCGAACACGAGCTTGTGCAGGATCTCGACCGCCCAACGGTAGTCGGCGGCTTCGACGGCGCGCCGACCCTCCTCAAGCACCTTGTCGCGGCCGATGAAGTCGACGTAGCGCTTGGCGGCCACGACCGGCGGGTGCGGGTGAAGCGACACCGGGTCGCCGTCCCACATCCCGAGCTCCTTCGTGAAGACCGCCCGGACGTCGTGGTGGACGGTGCCGTGATAGCCGTGGTTGAACCACTTGCGGTCCAGCTCCTCCGGGAGGCGAATCTCTTCCGCCGCCTCCAGGGGCGTGTACCCCTCGTTCGCGAGGCGGAGCGCCTGGTCGTGGATGTACTTGTACGTGTCGCGCTGGGAAGCGATCATCGCCGTCACGTCCGCGTTGCCCCACACGGGCCAGGTGTGGGGGCCGTAGTGCACTTCGGCCTCGTCGCCCCACCGTTCGAGCGTCTCGTCTAGGTAGCGGGCGAAGTTCCGGGCGTCGCGCGTGCGCGCACCGCGCAGGGTCTGGATGTTGTGCAGCGAATGGTTCGCGTTCTCCGCCGTGGTCAGTGCCTTCAGCTGCGGGATCCAGATGTGCATCTCTTCCGGAGCCTCGGTGTCGGGAGCGTAGAGGAACTCGAACTCGAGCCCGGCGAGCGTGCGCTTCTCCCCGGTGGTGCGGATGCCGTCCGTCGGCGAGATGTACGAGACCGTCGGGTTGTTCGTCGTCGCCGTTCCGATGCCGCACGAGACGAATCCGTGCGGACCGTGGTCGAGAAGGCCTCCGAAGGCGTATTGGGCGCGGCGGGCCATCGCGTTGCCGGCGACGACGTTCTCGCCGATCGCGAACTTGTCGAACGAGGCGATCGTGCCGGGCGCGAGGATGGGCACCTTGCCCGATCGCACATCTTCTTCAGACACCACGCCCTTGACGCCGCCGTAGTGGTCGATGTGGGTGTGCGTGTAGATCACCGCAGCGACCGGCTTGTCACTCACGTGCTCGCGAATGAGCTGCATCCCCTGCCGCGCGCTTTCCACACCCGCCATGCAGTCGATGACGATCAAGCCATCGACGCCCTCGATCACCGTGAGCTGCGCGATGTCGTTGCCGCGCACCTGGAAGACGCCATCGACGACCGTGAACAGACCACCTTGACGGATCAACCTGGACTGCCGCCACAGGCTCGCGTCAACCGAGTCCGGCGCATCGCCCTCGATGTAGTCCATCGCCTCGACATCGAAGATCACATGGCCGTCCTCGCCCAGCACCGATCCGGGCAGCGGCGCGATCAAGCCGCGCGCGGCATCCGCGAAGTCCTGCACATCGTCGAGCGCATAGTGCTCACGCGCCGCAGCAAGGGCGGCGACAGTGGCAGGCGAAGCATCTTTGGGTGAGCGGGACATCAGTCTGCTTTCCGTAAGGGGGATACCTCCTCCCATGCTTGCGTCATGACGGCCGGATGCCAAGGAGGCGCGACCACCCTTCCGCGAAGATGAGCGCTGCGGGTCTTCAGCTGACCAACGATCCGCCGCCCGAATTCGAGCAGGCGCGACGATCGGAACGCGTGACGAGGCGACGCGACGTCCGGCGCGTTCCTCGCACGCGGATCACGGAGGAATCAATCAGTCGCGGCTACCGGGGCCCACTTCATGAAGCGCGGAGGCAAGGCCCGGACGCCCGCAAGAGGGATCCACTTCCGCTGACGTCTGCTCCGGCCGGGTGAAGTTCATTTCTCAGGATGCTGCTTCCGGCCGCGGTGACTCTGTGAGGGCGCGGTGCAGGTCGTCACGTGCTCCGTTGAACCAGGAAACCCGCCGCTGGATGACGTCGCCGACGCCTTCGTTCCACATGCGTGCCCAGCCGCCACCGAGAGTCTCGGCTGCCCACTTCATCCTGGCGTACGACCCGGTGAAGCGAAGCTGCGCCGCCTCCAACAGCAGATCGACGTCGAAGCGATCTCGGCCGCACGCGTCGCACATCGCGCTGAGCCGCAACCCGGGGTCCAGCGTCCCTGATCGGGCGATGCCCGCTGAGGGATCCTCATCGGCCGTCCGGCGGGCTTTCGGGTGCGCCTCCCATTGAGGCCGGAGCCGAATCGGATGAAACTGGCGCCATGGTGCTCACCACCCGGATGCTGACGCCGGACACGTGGGAGGACTTCGCAGCGCTCGTCGAGTCGAACAACGGCGTGTGGGGTGGCTGCTGGTGCATGGGATTTCACCCCGGCGGCTCCACCGGAACGCGTCAGGGCAACCGTGACGCGAAGCAGCAGCTCGTGGAGCAGGGCATCGCCCGCCAAGTACTGGTCTACGACGAGGATAACTGCGTGGGTTGGTGCCAGTTCGGCACCCCGCCAGAGCTCCCCAACATCAAGAGCCGGCGCGCCTACGACGCGGAAGCGCAGGAACCGCCCGACTGGCGGATCGGCTGCATCTTCACGAACTCTCGGGACCGCGGCAGGGGGATCGCGTCGGCCGCGGTGCGGGGCGCGTTGGACGAGATCAAGCGCGCTGGCGGAGGCATCGTCGAGGCATATCCGGAGCAGACCCAGGATCGACCGCCGCAGCGCGGCGCGTATCTCCACACCGGCCCCGAAGAGCTGTACGCACGATACGGGTTCGTGCGGGACCGCCGCATCGCCAAGTGGCGGTGGGTTATGCGCGCCCACCTTTGACCATCAGAGGGGAAGCGGCCGCCACAGCTCGAACCGGCAAACCCGCAACACACGCGGAACCGGAACGATGAATCGCTGGTCGATGACGGCCGCCCGAGCGTGCACCGCTGACGACGACTGCAGGTCGCTGAGGGTCCTCGGGGTACCAAGCGAGAACATCGAGGGCCTCCATCTGGCGCGCCCGGCTCGCGTAACGGCACGACCGACCTCGATAAAGTGTTCACGATGCCGCTGACCGAAACGCCCGCCGTCCCACCGTTCCGCCTCATGATGCCGGCCGAGAGCGCGCGGGATGCGGGGTTCATGGCGCCGTTCCTCGCTGAGCTCGTCCGTGGGATCCGGCTCGAGGCGGCATGAGCACACGCGGTCCCGAGTCGGGCACCGGCCCGGACCAGTCGGCCGTCGCCTCGGCGGCGGCGCTGGCCGTTGCCGCACGCTACGAGCGCGGGTTGAGCGACGGACTCGCCGTGATCGTGCGTCCGATCGAGGATGCAGCGCTCGGTGCCCTCGATCGGAGGGCGATGCAGGGGATCCAGGCCATCGACCGCCGCTACGACCGCCGTCTCCGCGACCTCCGTCTCGAACACGCACGGGCAGAGGATGCCGACGCGCCGGAGTATCCGGGCGGCGCGAGCCGAGAGCTGCTCGACGGGCTCGGCTTCCTCTTCGCCATCGTCGGCGCGGGCATCATGTTCGCCGGCCGGTCGGGGAGCCTGCCGACTGCCGCGGCGGCGTGGAGCGCCGTGCTGCTCATCGGGGCGGGTGTGGTGCTGCACGCGATCAGCGCCGTCGTCACGCGACACGGTCACGCGAGCCGATCGACGCCCGGCTATCTCGCCTTCACGGCGGTGTCGGTGTTCGGCTCAGGGATCGTCCTCGCCAACTGGCCCGGCGCCACGGATGACCCCACGACCGCCGCACTCATGGTCGCGCTCTTCGTGCTCGGCGCAGCTGCCGTCATGCTGCTGATCGTCGCATCCGTCCGGGCCTGGAATCTCGCCCGCCGCATCCGCGACTTCGATCGTGCGATCGCAGCCCTGCGCGTCCCGTTCGAAGCCGAGGCGGCCGAGCTCGGGGCCGCCGCCGCCGCAGAGGCGGCCGAGGTGCTCGAGGCGATGGAGGAACCACGGCGCCTCGCTCTCGAGGCCGCGCGACGTGCCGGGATCGAGGCGATCGTCGCACGCGGATCGCTCACGCCGGCGACGGCATCCCGGCTCCGGTCGGCGCCGCCGTTCGCGCTCCGCTACGCCGAAGACGTCTGACGTGTCCGGGCGGTTCGGCTGTGGTGACGAGCCCGCCGATGCGGCCACGAGCATCCATCCCACGCCGGATGGGAGCTGCCCGGTCAGCTTCGAGCACTACCGCTCGGGTCTCCGCGATGCAAGCGGATCCGATCTCATGCACACCGAAAGCCCCGCTCGCGCGTAGGGATCGTCTAACGACGCTGCTCGAGGAGAGGTATGTCGTGCCGGTCGACGTCGCCGAGCTCGTATCCCGAGCGGAACCGCAGCTGCTGCTCCGCGGAGAGGCAGGGCACAGTCCGCCCGTCGATCGTCCCCGACGTGAAGCCGTCAGCTGCGTAGAAGTACGTCTCTCCACCGTGCCCGGCTTGCCTACCACTGCCGTCGTCGGCGAAGACCACGGGGTGCACGTCGACGACGCGACCGTCGGGAGCGGACAGCTCGAGCCTCGCCGGCGACCAGTCGACGGTGACAACGAAGTTGTCTTCCTTGAGGACGGAGAGGAGCCGAGGAAGGTGTTCGCTGTCCACGGCCAGATCGACATCGCCGTGGAAGCGAGTCTGCCTGCCCACAATGGCGTCGACGGCCCACCCTCCGGCTATCCACACGCGCACTCCGGATGAGTCGAGGCGATCCATCAAAGCAATCAGCTGATCGCTGTTCACCACCCGAGTCTTCCACCGACAGTGTCCACGTCGTCCACAGCGTGTCAGTGAGGAACAACTCCAGCGCGTCCGCCCGACGGACCCCTTGACCGCGCCAACCGGCAGGCCTACCGTGAGCACGGGGTTTGCTGTTCTGGGGGGACACTATGGCCAGCGGCTTGTCGTTGCATATCGGGCTCAATCGCGTCGATCCTGCCCACTACGACGGGTGGGACGGCGCGCTCAACGCCTGCGAATTCGACGCCCTGGACATGCAGGCGATCGCCGAAAGCTGCGGCTTCACAACGAACCTGCTGCTGACTCAGGATGCGACCGCTGACGCCGTGAAGGCCGCGATCAGCCGAGCCGCGGCTGAGCTGGCTCCGGGCGATCTCTTCTTCTTGTCATACTCCGGCCACGGGGGGCAGGTCCCCGACCGCAACGGTGACGATGAAGTCGATCATCTGGACGAGACCTGGGTCGCGTTCGACCGGCAGCTCGTCGACGACGAGCTCTATGCGCTCTGGGGCGCGTTCGCGCCGCGAGCGCGCATCGTCGTGCTCTCCGACAGCTGCCACAGCGGCACTGCCAATCGGAGAATCGGGGACGAGGCCGAAGTGCCGAACGTCGTCAAGACGAGGCAGCAGGCGGACGCCGCTTCACCGCGGTACAGAGCGATGCCGCAAGACGTCCTTGCCGCAACCTACCGTGCGCACGCTGCACTGTACGACGACATCCAGAAGCAGGTTCCCAGTGCGGGGCAGGCCCAGCCGGAGGCCACCGTGCTGCTCATCTCCGGCTGCCGCGACGACCAGTTGTCGCGGGATGGCCTCGCCAACGGGCTCTTCACCGAGAACCTGAAGGCGGTGTGGAATGACGGCGCGTGGGATGGCGGGTACCCGGCGTTCCGTGAGACGATCCGCGCCCGTATGCCTCAGGACCAGCAACCGCACTACAACCCGGTGGGCGCTGGCAATCCAGAGTTCGAGCAGCAGAAACCCTTCTCGATCGGCTGACGCCGTGAACACGTCCCGCGAATAGCCACGCTCATGCGCTGGGCCATCGTCATCGGTGCGGACGACTACGGCACGCCCGAGATGGAACTGTCGGCCGCCGCAGACGACGCTTGCGACTTTCGCGATTGGGTGATTGCTCGTGGCGGCGTCCCGGCCTCCAACGTGCGCTTGCTGCTCTCCCCGCCGTCGAAGGATCCGCATCCGGATGAAGACCCAGACCGGCGCGCGCGGCCGGCGACGAAGGACAACATCGTGTCCGCGATCAACGAGGTGGTGGTGGCCACGGCAGACCAGAAGCCGGAGCGGCTCTACTTCTACTTCGCGGGCCACGGCATCACCGCCCGAGTCTCCAATCGTGACGAGAGTGCGATCGTCCTGCCGGGGTTCGACGAGGTGCATCCCGACCATTCGCTCGCCATCCGCTCGATCGCCGAGTATTTCGAAACGACCTCTTTCGCAGACCAGTTCCTCTTCATCGACGCCTGCCGCAACGTCCCCTGGGCAAACAGGGAGCTGGAAATCGGACGCTGGCCGGTTCCGCGCAAGCGCGATCCGGGCGCGCCCCCGACCCAGCAGTTCATCCTCTATGCGACCGCGCCAGGTCATACCGCCCAGGAGGGCGGTTGGCTGGGGGAGCAGGAAGGCAGGTTCACGGGCGTCCTCCTCAAGGGGCTGTCGGGCGATAAGAATGCCAAGGCCTGGTCGTGGGAGCGCAACTGCTATGAAGTCCGCTGGGAGCGCCTCGCCTCGTTCATCAACGGCGGGATGAAGGCGAAGATGCCGGCGGGCATCGCCGAGGCCGACGTCCAAGCGCAGATCCCTCAGGACACCGGCACGCGGGGGGTGGCCAACCGCGAGCGCGACCCGGTCGTGGTGTCGTTCCCGAGCGGCCACTTCGACCTTGCGACGCTGACCGTCCGGCTCGCGGTGGAAGCGAAGCGCAAGAAAGCGCAGGTCAGCGTGCTCGACGGGCTCGGTGCGCCGGTTGCGTCCGCGCTCGGGGTCACCGGCGAGGTCCAGGCATTTCAGCTTCCACCCAAGACCTACGCTGTTCAGGCGACGACCACCACTCCGAAGGGTCTCTCCGGGTCGGCCATGGCCCCGATCGAGCTCTACGAAGACCGGCCCGTGACGATCGAACTGCTACCGGGAGGCAAGAGGCCCGCGGGGCCGTCGTCCCCTCCGCCCGAAGGGACCCCGGTCGTCGAGCGGATCGAACCCGATCCGGCCACGCGGGACGATCACCAGCAGTCCGGCGCCACGATCTCGATCGAGTCGGAAGACTCTCTCGCCGTGGCCGAGATCGTGGACGAGGCTGGTCGGGTGCTCGCGGTCAAGAGGACAGGCGATACAGTCCAGGTCGAACCCGGGTTCTACTACGTCCGGCACATCGGCCCTGACGCGACGCGCCACGGTGAATTCGTGCGGCTGACCGCCGGCGAGTCGGAGCGGGTGACGCTGAAGCCTCGGCTGCCGGACACGTTGGTGGAGGAACTGGCCTCAGCGATGGGCGGACACGTCCGCGACGGCTACCTCACCATGGGGGACGACGCGATTGCGTGGGCGCGCCCCACCACCGTCGTGACGGCCGGACTGGCGAAGTACCTCGCCGGAGACGAGCCGGCGGCCATGGCCGCCGGGACGGCGCGCGCTGAGCTCGGCAATGGCTCCGGTGTCGCGGTGTTCGCCGTCGGTGTCGGCCGCGATGGGCGTGCGGACCTCGACGCAGTACGGCACGTCAAGGTGGCGATCTGGAGAGCCGGCGAGCCGGTCACCGGGACAGGGTGGCAACTCCAACCCTCGGCGGGCGGCGTGGCGGGAAGGGTGAAGCCCGTGGATGCGGCGCCGCATTGGGTCTCCTTCACGGCCCCCGATGCCGCTCCCATGGTCATCGCCGTGCCGGTGCTCCCACAGCGGTTGGCCACGCTTGTGGCACAGATCGACGTCGATCGAATCCGGCTCTTCCAGTACCACCCGAGCCTCGCGGGCGACGCATCGGCAAAGGTCAGTCGACTGTGGCGCATCGAGTACCTGCAGCGGATGCTGCTCGCCGGACGCATCGACGTCGCAGACCGCCTCGCGGGGGACCTGGCGGCAGCGGCTCCCGAGGACCCCTTCGCAGGAGTCGTCGCCGGATATGTGCTGCTCCGCCTGGGGCTCCATAAAGAACTCGGCGCGCTCGCCTCAGCGATCATCACGGCTGCTCCCACCTTGAGCGACGCGTACATCCTCCGCGCGGAGGATGAAGCTCTGAAGGGGCATCGCGAGCTCGCGGAACAAGCATTCATCAACGCGGTCGACTGCGGTATCCCGGCGTTCGGCGAGGGCATGACGCGACTCCTCGAGGGCCTGCGGCACATCAGATTGACCCTGCCGCGCGGCGCGGTCGTCCGGCATGTCTTCCAACGGCACGTGCGGGGTTCGATGTGGGCAGCGTTCACCCCCCGCCGAGGACTCGAGCGGGGGAGTGCGGTGATCAGTTCCGCGGACCTCGGCCTGGAGGCTTGACCTCCTCGCCGACGGATTGAGCGATTGTCAAGACCCGTCCGAACGGACGCACCCTGCATAGTGTGGGCGGCGCGGCGAACAAGACGCCGGGAATCGATGGCGATCATGCACCACCGCAGAGACACGACCAGGGCGCGCACGGCGCGGGCCGGGACGAGCTGAATGTCTACGAAGAAGGCGACCAAGTCGTCGGTCAAACGTCTGCCCAAGCGACTGTACGAGGCTGAGCTCGAGCGTCTCCAGGTCGAGCTGGTCGAGATGCAGCACTGGGTCGCGGCATCCGGTGCTCGCGTTCTGGTGATCTTCGAGGGTCGCGACGCTGCGGGCAAAGGCGGCGCCATCAAACGGGTGGTGCAGTACCTGAACCCGCGTCATGCGCGCGTCGTCGCCCTGCCGAAGCCTTCCAAGAAGGAGCGCGGCCAGTGGTACTTCCAGCGCTACATCGAACGGCTGCCCACCAAGGGCGAGATCGTCCTGATGGACCGGTCCTGGTACAACCGCGCGGGAGTCGAGCACGTCATGGAGTACTGCTCCGAGGAGCAGTATCAGCTCTTCCTCCAGCAGTGCCCGATCGTGGAACGCCTGCTGATCGAAGACGGGATCATCCTGATCAAGTACTGGTTCTCCGTCTCGGATGAGGAGCAGCAGGCGCGGTTCGCGTCGCGGCTCGATGACCCGATGCGTCGCTGGAAGCTGTCTCCGACCGATCTCGAGTCGATCCTGCGCTGGGAGGACTACTCGCGAGCGAAGGATGCGATGTTCGCCGCGACAGACACGGCCGACTCGCCGTGGTGGACGATCGAAAGCGACGACAAGCGCAGCGCGCGGTTGAACGTGATCGGACACCTGCTCAGCAGCATCCCGTATCAGCATCTCGAGCTCGAGGACGTCTCGATACCCGATCGACCGGACGCGAACGACTACGAACGACCACCCGTCGAGCAGTTCCGTTATGTTCCCGACCTCGCCGGCCAACTCCTCAAGAGCAGGACGAAGCGGTCCTGACGCGCACGGCCGGGCGGTCGGGACCCGTCGGCGGAACTCCCGCCGTCGGGCTGATCGCGCCGACGGCCCGCACGTAGGCGGAGGACTTCATGGCGGCCGGGGTCGTGACACGATGAGGGCGTGACCGAGTCCACGCCACGCGAAGAGCTGCACAAAGACGGCAGCCTCCGCGCGCGCGGACACATGCGCGATGGCGAGATGGACGGCTACTGGGAGTGGTTCCGACTGGATGGAACCATGCTGCGAAGCGGCTCCTTCGACCGCGGCCGGCAGATCGGAACATGGACCACGTACGACCGATCAGGCGCGCCGCACAAAGAGACCCACTTCGGCGATTGACTCCCACCCGTTGCGCGGGCGACGGGAACCGCCCATGCGATGACTCGTCACAAGAGGTAGGGGTCGACGAGCAGCGGACCCCGGATCTCCCGGAGCGTGTCGATGAGGCGCTCGAGGCCCGCTCTGGTCCAGGCCGACATCTGCAGGTCGTAGGCTCCGAGCGGCTCGAGCTTTCCGGTGCGGATGCGCACGACCTCCCATCTCGCGCTGCGCAGGGCGCGGTCCTTCCGCCGGTCGGCGTCCTCGCGCTTGCCGACGTGCTCGAGACCATGCCGGCCGGTGCTGTCGTACTCGATGGCGACGCGCAGTTCGGGAAGCAGGATGTCGGGCCACACCTCCGAGTGATCGAAGAAGGGCCGCGCAACCCGTACCGCGTTGAACCCCGGCGTCACCGACAGGCGCGCGAACAGGTCGGCACGCAGTTGGGCTTCGATCGCGGACGCGGGCTTCGGCGCGCACTCCGAGTGGAACGGCTCGCCGACAGGCAGGTCGGGCGTCTTCGCGCACACGCGCTGCTTGCGCTTCGGCATCCTCTGTCGGAGAACGGCGCGCTCGACGGGGTTGGCGATCGCGGCGGGCACGGGGGAGCCGGGCGCAGTGACCACCTCGCGCATCGGGAGCGCGCGCGCCGGCCGGGCCAGGTCCGCGCAGTCCGGGCACCACGCGGAGCGTCGGCGCTCGCGGCCCGGGCGGTTGCGCTGCTCGTCAGGCGTCGCGGCGAACTTGTGGCCGGCTTCGCACTGCCACAGAAGGAGCACGTCGGCCGCCGGCGGCACCTGGCTCAACACGATCCCGGCGTTGAGTTCCGGGTGGTACTGACGGATGAGAGCGGGAAACGGCGCCCACGCCTCCCGATAGCTGCCGACGGGGTAGGGTACTTCCGCGCCCTTGGAGAACTGGCGGCGCGCCCACCACAGTTCGACACGCTCCGCCATGGCAGCAGAGTAGGCGCGGCCGGCGACATCACTCGTGCTCGGGAAGCACCGGCGTCGACCAGCCCGGGTCGCGACCGAGCTGTGCGGCCCGCGAGACCGACGTCGCACCGAAGCGATCGCGCACCGCGTCGAGCACCGTGTCGAGGCGCTCGCCGTCGTCCCAGTCGATCGGCAGCTCGGGTTGGATGCTGTCGGCCCGCCCCAGCTGCGACAGCGAGATGCCGATGAGCGTGATGCCGCGTCCCGAGATCTGGGGCTGCGCGGCGGCGAGCAGGCCCCGTGCGACCTCGAGCAGCACGGAGGTGCGGTCGGTCGGGAACCGGACGGTGCGTGAGCGAGTCGCCTTCGCGTAGTCGCCGTAGCGGAGGCGCAGCACGACCGTGCGGCATACGCGGTCCCGCTCACGCAGGCGGCGGGCGAGGCGATCGACGATCTGAGTGAGGAAGAGGTCGAGCTCCTCGGCCGAGCGGGGGCGGTTGCCGAGCGCCCGTTGCGAGCCGATGGATCCGCGGCGCTTCGCGGTGTCGACGGGTCGAGGATCCCGCAGGCGCGCCAGGGCGTGCAGATGCGCGCCGGTCGCCTTGCCGAGCAGCCTCTCGGCGGTCGCGGCCTCGAGCTCTGCCAGCTCCCCGACGGTGTGGATGCCGAGCCGATGCAGCTTCTCGGCGGTCACGGCTCCGACTCCCCAGAGCCGCTCGACGGGCAGCGGCAGCAGGAACGCCTCCTCGCGCTCGGGCTCGACGACGAGCAGCCCGCCGGGCTTGCTGACGGCGCTGGCCACCTTGGCGAGGAACTTGGTGCGGGCCACCCCGACCGAGATCGCCAGACCCACTTCGGCGTGGACGCGCTGACGCAATCGCGCGGCGATCTGCTCGGGCGTGCCGGCGATGCGTCGAAGGCCGCCGACCTCGAGGAACGCCTCGTCGATGGAAAGCCCCTCCACGAGGGGCGTCGTGTCGCGGAAGATCGCGAAGACGTCGCGACTGGCGGCGGAGTAGGCGTCCATCCGCGGGGGCACGATCACCGCGTCCGGGCAGAGGTCGCGCGCCTGCCGTCCACCCATCGCCGTGCGCACGCCACGTGCCTTGGCTTCGTAGCTCGCCGCCAGCACCACTCCGCCGCCGACGATGACCGGCCGGCCCCGCAGTGCGGGCGTGTCGCGCTGCTCGACCGAGGCGTAGAAGGCGTCGAGGTCGGCGTGCAGCACCGTCGCCTCGCCGCGCATCCCGCCCTCCCGCCGATCGTCCCCGTGCGGATCATCGCACCTACCGGCGACACCACAACTCGTGCGTCAGGTCAAGCCCCCAGACGCGGTGGCGCGCAGCGGATATCCCTATAGCCCAGACAACCCGCCACTGCTTGAAGGTGAGCAGCCATGAACACAATCGGATCCGCTCTCCGCTCCTTCCGAGACGCGCTGAGGAAGCTCTTCGACCGCCGGCGCCCGCGGCGAAGCACGTGGAAGGCCACGCTCGCCGACGTTCGTCGCGCCGAAGAGCATCACTTCCCGATCGCCTGACGTGTCCGCGGGGCGCCGTGACGTGCGCCGGCGCGGAGACCCGCTCTACTCGTCGGCCGGGTCGGTGATCACGCCTGTAGGTTCGGCATCCTGAACGACGTGCCGCCAGCCCAGCTCGTCGGCGGTCGTGCGTCCCGCATCGATCGCCTCTTCGCGGCTCGAGAAGCTCTGCGAGAGGTCCGGCCGTTCGGCGACGGACACCTCCCACTGCCCGCGGTTCGAACGGGTGACGACGGTGTGCTCGGTCTCAGCCATGATTCCTCCTGTCGCGTCTCACCCATCCTCCGTCGTGCGCGCCGGTTTCGCGAGGTGGTACTCGACGCCGTCGAGAAGCCGATCCAGCGCGTACCGTCCGCCGTCGAATGTCTCGCTCACCAGGGCTCCGGCTTCGAGCAGTTCGCTGAGATGGGGGAGCCGCTCTTCGTCCACCACCTCGCGGAGCACCCGCGCTTCTTCGGTCGCCGTCTTGGTGGAGGATCGTTTCGTCGTGCGAGCGAGGTCGTCATAGCCACGCTCGACGGATGCCCGGAACCGGGCGTGTCCGCTGACCTCCAGGACGATCGCCATGCGCTCCTCGGGGGTCAGCGCTTCCTTCGCAAGCGTCCCCAGCCCGGCGTCGAACCAGGCGAGGTTGTTCGGGGTGCGGGCGACTCCCACGATCGGGATGTCCAGCATCCAGGGGTGCTTCCGGTAGACCGCGGTGGACGCCGCGGCGTATGCCTCGAGTCCTGGTCGCCATCCGAGCCCAGGGCCGATGACATCCGGCGGCGGGCCCATCGCGTGATCCTGCAGCAGGAGGACCAGCGCATCCTTCGAGCCCACGTAGCGGTAGAGCGACATGGCGGTGAGTCCGAGCGCCGAAGCGACCGAGGGCATCGTCACCGCATCGAGGCCGTCTGCATCCGCGATGGTCAGCGCCGCGTCGAGGACCTGCTCGAGTGCGAAGGCGCGTTTCGGTCCACGCTGCGGCGCGGGGGCGGTGCCCCACGCCAGCGCCATGTGCGTTCCGTCCTCAGCCATGCGAGTGCCTCCTGCGCGCCCGAACCAGCATAGGGCGGGCAGCGGGCGCCGTCGTCGGCCTCACATGGCCGACCAGCCGCCGTCCGAGACGATGGTCGTGCCGTTGATGTTCGATGCGTGGTCGCTGGCGAGCCAGAAGACCGTACCCGCGATCTGAGCAGGCGACGCCGGGGCAGTCATCGTCGCGAGCATGATCGGGCCGACCCGGCCGGCGCCGAATTCGGAGCGGACGGAGATATCGAGCTCCGTGGCGACCGCGCCCGGTGCGATCGCATTGGTGCGGATCCCCTCCGCTGCGTACATCACGGCACAGCTCTTCGTGAGTCCGACGACGGCGTGCTTCGACGCGGTGTACGCAGCCCCGCCGACGGAGCCGCGGAGTGCCGCCTCGGACGCGATGTTCACGACGGCTCCTCCTCCGCTGCGGCGCAGGAGAGGAACGGCTGCACGCGTCATCCGCATGACGGTGTTCACGTTGATGTCGAACACTCGCTGCCACGTGCCGTCGTCGACTTCGTCCACGGGGATGATGCCGTCCATCATGCCGGCGACGTTGGCGACAACGTCGAGGCGGTCTCCGGCGGCTTCCACGACGCGTCGGACAACCTTCTCATCCGTCAGATCGCCGGCGACGGCGCGCACGTCGCAACCATCGAGCTCGGCGACGAGACGCTCCAGCCGGTCCTGCGCGATGTCGGCGACCACGACGGTGTCCCCGGCACGAGCGAACAGCTCGGCGGTGGCTCGGCCGATGCCGGCGCCGGCGCCGGTGACGATCACCGTTCGCGGCGAGGTGGGAGAAAATGTGAGGGTCATCGCGGCACGCTCCATAACTAGTAGGTACGTATACCGTATACGACCATACGGGTTAAATGCGACAGCGAATCCGTGCACGCGCGTCAAGCCGCACGCGGGTTGGCGGGCGGGGGCGCGGCCGGGTCCGCGGGCGCGGCCGGCAGGCCGGCGCGTTGTGTCAGTGGACCGGGCAGCGCGACGGCGTTGCGTCCGCCCGCACGTGTGCTCCCGATCTCGGCTTCGTCGGAAGCCGGCGGCGGTTCACCGAGAGGCCCGAGTCCAGGACCGTCAGCCGGGGGTCGCTCAGCGCGGCGATCGCCGTCGCGAGGCCGGTGATCGCGATCTTCTCACCCGGGCAGCGGTGCCCGGTCGCCACCTCGGCACCACCGTGCGGGATGAACGCCGTCAACGCCTCGTAGTCTTCGACGCCGCGGAAGCGCTCGGGGTCGAAGGTCGCCGGGTCCTGCCACGAACGGGCATCCACGTCGGTGCCGAGGATGTCCAGAACGACGCGCCCACCGGCCGACAGGCGCTGTCCGTCGAGCTCGACGTCCTGGATCGCCCATCCGGGGAGCATGGGCACGAAGGGTGCGGTGCGGCGGATCTCCTGCGCGAACATGATCGCGAGGGGACCTCCCCCGAGCGTTCCCCGTTCCGCCGTCTCGGCCGCGATGCGGGCCTGCCACTCGGGCCGGTCGTGCAGTTCCTTCGCGGCGAAGGCGACGAAGCGGGCGACGGCGATCGTGGGCCGGAGGGTGTTCTGGAGCTCCACCCCGGCGAGCCGCGCGGGCAGGGGCTCGCCGGCGCGGTCGCGGTGCCATGCCCAGGAATGAAGCGCCGTCCCCTCGCGCGCGGCGAGGTCCCCCGCGCGCACGGCCTCGATCAGCCGCCGCGCGTGCCGGTCCGACCAGAGCCGATTCACGACGGCCGCGACGTAGGCGGGCGAGTAGGGTGCGCCGAAGCCGTCGACGATCTGTGCCAGACGCGCCGACCAGCGGGTCTTCGCCGCGGCCGTGCCCGACAGCCCGGCCCACACCATGATCGCCCGGCCCAGCGCTCCGACCGCGGCGTCGTAGGCCGTGCGCTCTCCGCCCCGCACCCACGCGTCGAGCTCTTCGCGCCACTCCCGCTCGAGCAGGGGCTGCAGGCGCTCGACCTCGGCATCCTCGTAGGCGACGTCCACGAACGTCGCCTTGCGGTGCCGGTGCTCGTCGCCGTCGAGGCTGTGAACCGAGCCGTGCCCGAAGAGGGTCTCCTGAACGATCGAGGGCATCGCCCCGTGGCGGGCGATGCGCGTCTCGTCGTAGAACAGCGCCACGCCTTCCGAGCCGCGCACGAAGAGCGCGTCGCGGCCCAGCAATCGCATCGGCGCGGATCGCGCACCGTCGCGCACCCGCCGCCAGACGCGCTCGCCGAAGTCGTAGCCGTGGATGAGGACGGAGAGCGACTCGTCGCCGAGCGGACGCCTCATCGCCGCAGCCGCATCAGCGGCGGCCGGGCTTCACGGGCGGACGGTGGGGGATCGGTATCGGCCGCGTGGTCCCGGTGCTGCGGCGACCATGGCGGGTCAGGTCGCGCAGCACCGCGTCGGCGGTGCGGTAGTGGGTGGGCAGACCGACGGGGTTCAGCCACAGCACGTCGACGCCGTCCAGGGGCGCCTGGCTGACGCAGGCGACGAGGCTCCTCGCGTCGCTCATGGGGACATGCGCGTCGCGGATGATCCACGTCGACTGATCCACGCGCTGCAGGTCGTACTGCCGTCCTGTCGGACGAGCCTGGGGTTCGAGCATCACCATCGTTCGCTCACCTCTCCTGTCCGGTGCCGGACGATGGCGATGCAGATATCGCTGTTCTCATTTGGTGCCTCCGCGCTGATGCAGCGAGTCGATTGTCACCGACGAGGAGCCGGGCACCGCCGGGGTTGACAAACGGCGCTCCGGGCGTCACACGCCACGCAGCAGTCGACGGAGAGCACGATCGACGCCCGGTCCGCGGGGCAGCGGGCTATTTGCGCGGGCCGCTGTCGATCCGCTGGGCCGCGATGGGAAGGGCCACCGCGAGCGAGATGCACAGCACCCCCGCGACGAACACCAGGGCGGGCAGAAACGGCGCCGCGAAGGCGGAGCCCACCAGGTACATGCCGCCGATGAGCAGGATGAGGTAAAGGACGAAGAGCATCGCGCACCCTCTCTCGAACCGCCTCCGTCGCGAGCGCGCGGGGCTGCTACCTGCCTATCGCACCGCCGACGGATGCGCCAGAGGCAATGGTGCGCGGTACGCACGTCGCGGCAGAATGACGCCATGAGGCTCGTCCAGGTCGCCCAGCACGCCGACGACCTCGAGCGCGCCGCCGCGTTCTACACCGACCTCCTCGGGGTGCCGCCGACGGCGGTGTTCGACCCGCCGGGGCTCCTCTTCTTCGACCTCGACGGTGTCCGGCTGCTACTCGACCGCGGAGCGCCGAGGGCACTGCACTATCTGCAGGTCGACGATGTGCGCGTCGCTGTCGAGCGCCTTCGGGAACGCACCCGCGTCGTGACGGCGCCCCACGTGATCTTCACCCACGAGGACGACGCGCTCGGCCCGGCCGGT
Source organism: Microbacterium sp. ZW T2_14 (assembly GCF_044987405.1). NCBI lineage: Bacteria > Bacillati > Actinomycetota > Actinomycetes > Micrococcales > Microbacteriaceae > Microbacterium > Microbacterium sp. ZW T2_14. The sequence continues at coordinate 26,951 of NZ_JBJDRK010000049.1, forward strand.
CACGAGGAGTGGCAGGCGTTCGTGGAGGACTCGGAGGGCAACACCCTGGGGCTGGTGTCGTTTCACCCGCCGGCGTGAGCGATCACTCTGCACCGGCTGACGGCCCGTGCCGAGGCATCCTGCCCCTCACGACTCGGTAACGGCAGGCAGACCGCACGTCCGAGAGCGTTAGCCTGGTGGCGATGAGCGCCTACGTCTCGGCGTTCGAGCTGTTCTCCATCGGCGTAGGACCCTCGAGCTCCCACACGGTCGGACCCATGCGGGCCGCCCATGACTTCGTCGTCCGCCTGCGCGAGACCGGCGTACTGCCCCAGGTCGGGCGCGTCACCTGCACGCTGTACGGGTCGCTCGGCGCAACCGGCATCGGCCACGGCACCCCGGACGCGGTCGTGGCGGGTCTCCGAGGCCTGGAGCCGGAGACGGTGGATCCGCATGCTGTCCGCGCGGCGTGGAGCGCCTGGCCCGAGGGGCAGTCGCTCGAACTCGCAGGCATCCGCGCCGTGCCGTTCGCCCGCGGCGATGTCGTGTTCGCCCCGCGCACGCGGCTGCCCGGTCATCCGAACGCGATGACGCTGGAGGCGTGGGCGTCGCCCGACGACGGACCGGCGCGCCCCACCGCGGTGGCGGGACTGCGCGACACCGGGGCCTCGTCGGTCGCACCGCTCGCCGACGTGTCGGATGCCGGGCTCCTCGCCCGCGAGACCTACTACTCCGTCGGCGGGGGGTTCATCCGCCGCGAGGGCGATCAGCCCGCCTCGCCCGGTGCAGGGTCCCGTGCGCAGGAATACCCGCTCGACTTCGCGAGTGCCGAGGAGCTCCTCGCGCTCTGCGATGAGCGCGGCATCACGATCGCCGAGGCCGCGCGCATCAACGAGGAGTCGCTGCGTCCCGACGACGAGATCGCCGCGAGGCTCGATCTCATCTGGGACGCGATGGCCGCCTGCGTCGGGGCCGGCCTCGCCTCCGGCGGCGTGCTCCCGGGCATGTTGGGGGTGAAGCGCCGCGCGGCGTCGATCCGCGAGCAGCTCGAGGCTGCGGAGGCGGACGGTCGGCGCGAGCTGCCGGGGGAGTGGCTGGGCGCATTCGCGCTCGCCGTCAACGAGGAGAACGCCGCCGGCGGACGTGTCGTGACGGCGCCGACGAACGGCGCCGCCGGCATCGTGCCCGCGGTGGCGATGTACTGGTGGCGGTTCCTCGCGGACTCCGGTCTGGGTGCGGGCAATGCGGTCACCCCGTACGGCGAGCTCGTCGGCAGCGCCCTGCTCGGCTACCCCGGCCAGGGCGCCGCCGCCCCCGAGCCGGCGCAGTGGAACGACGAGCAGGTCGCCGAGGCGAACCGTCGCCGCGGCATCCGTCGCTTCCTGCTCACGGCCACCGCGCTGGGCTCGCTGTTCAAGGCCAACGCTTCCATCTCCGGCGCCGAGGGCGGCTGCCAGGCTGAGGTCGGGTCGGCCTGCGCGATGGCGGCCGGGGGGCTGACGGCGGTCATGGGCGGCACCAACCGGCAGATCGAGAATGCGGCCGAGATCGCGATGGAGCACCACCTGGGCCTGACCTGCGACCCGGTCGGCGGCCTCGTGCAGATCCCGTGCATCGAGCGCAACGCCATCGCCGCGTCGACCGCGGTGACGGCCGCCCGGCTCGCGCTCCGTGGCGACGGGTCGCACTACGTCTCGTTGGACGCCGTCGTGGAGACCATGCGGCAGACCGGCATCGACATGTCGCACAAGTACAAGGAGACCAGCGAAGGCGGGCTCGCGGTCAACGTCATCGAGTGCTGAGAGGTGCCTCTGTTCGTCCTGAGCGAACACGAACAGTCTTAGCACTCCACCATGCCGAGTGCTAATCTGTACGTAGTTGAGCCGAGTGGGCTCAACTCCCAGACAGAGAGGAGATTCCCATGGCCACCTACGACCCGTTCCGTGACCTCGACCGCCTCGCGTCGAGTCTCTTCGAGCAGCGGCGCGGCCCGCGGCGCATGCCGATGGACCTGTACCGCGACGGCGACCACTACGTGCTGACCGCCGACCTGCCCGGCATCGATCCGGGCTCGGTCGACATCGACGTCGACGGCCAGCTGCTGACGATCCGCGCCGAGCGCACGCTGCACAGCGGCGACGACGTCAAGTGGATCACCCGCGAGCGCGAGGCGGCGAGCTTCCTGCGCCAGCTCAACCTCGGCCAGGGCATCGACACCGAGCGCATCTCGGCCAACTACAACAACGGCGTGCTCAGCGTGACGATCCCGGTCAGCGAGAAGGCCAAGCCGCGCAAGATCGAGGTCATGTCCGAGGGCGGCGCGCCGACGATCCAGGCGCACGAGTCCAATGAGGCTCCGCAGCCGATCGAGCAGTAGTCGCGCGGCTCTGCGGAGGACAGTTCCGCGAAGCAGATCGGATGCCTCGTCCCGGCCGGGACGAGGCATCCGTCGTTCTGCGCCGCTATGCCCGAGCGGCGCCCGTGAAATGGCGCCGGCACCGCGCCTGATACGACTCGATGCCGCCGACCTGCTCGGTCGTCGGAATGAGGGGGTCGCCGGTAACGGCGGACGACAGCCGCTGGTGGAACGCGGCATCCTCTCCGCACACCGCGCAGACGGCGGTGAGCTTGAGCACGTCTTCGGCGATCGCCATGAGCTCGGGCAGCGGCTCGAAAGGCCGCCCGTCGAAGGTGACGCAGAGTCCGGAGACCACCACGTCGATGCCCTCGGCGACCAGTTCGTCCACGGCGTCGACGAGGCCGGGGCCGAAGAACTGCGCCTCATCGACGGCCAGCAGGTCCAGTCCGCGGCCGCGCACCGAGGCGACCAGCGTCTCGACATCGGGCACCGACCGCGACGGCACGCTGAGCCCCGAGTGGGAGCTGACCTGCCCCTCGCCCCGGCGGTGGTCGAGCGCGTGACTCACGACCTCGACCGACAGGCCGGCGATGCGCGCGCGGCGCACGCGACGCAGCAGCTCCTCGGACTTGCCGGCGAACATGGGACCGGCGACGACCTGCAGCCTCGCCTGCGTGCGCGTGTGCATGGCGCCCAGACTACGTCCGCCTAGGATCGAACCACCTCGCCCGGACCGTCAGCAAGGATGCCGATGCCCGCAGAACCTCCCTCGCCCGCGCCCTCCGCTGCGCCGCGGGGCTCCCTACTGCGCTGGGGTCGACGGATGCCCGGCATCGCACCGACGACGGAGGCCCCGGCATGACCCTGCTCACGCCGTGGGCCGACGACCTCGACGCCGATTCGCCGCTGCCCGACTACCCGCGACCGCAGCTCGTGCGCGGCGACTGGGTCAATCTCAACGGGCCCTGGGACTACGCGATCACCGCGCTGCGACTTGACCAGCGCGCGGATACAGACCCGCTCGCGGTCGCCGACCCGGCGGGGCCGCCCGTCGATTGGGACGGACGCATCGTCGTGCCGTTCTCGCCCGAGACCACGCTGTCGGGCGTCGGCCGCACGCTGCGCGCCGACCAGACGCTCTGGTACCGGCGGTCGTTCGCGCTGCCCCGGCCGCTGCGCGAGGGCGAGCGCGCGATCCTGCACTTCGGCGCCGTCGACCAGTCGTGCCGCGTCGCCGTCGACGGCACCGAGGTCGGCGGACACACCGGCGGCTACCTGCCGTTCTCGATCGACGTGACCTCGGCGCTCGCCGCCTCCGCGCAGCACGAGCTCGTCGTCGCCGTGCGGGACGTCACGGATGCCTCGTGGCTGGCGCGCGGCAAGCAGTCGGGCCGCCCCGGCGGCATCTGGTACACGCCGCAGTCGGGCATCTGGCAGACCGTCTGGCTCGAGATCGTGCCCCGTGTCGCGGTGAACCGCCTCGTGCTCACGCCCGATCTCGATGCCGGCACGGTCGTCGTCACGGTGCACAGCGAGCACGCCGAGGGCGCCGAGCACGCCCAGGTCCACGTGCTCGACGGCACGCGGGTGGCGGCATCCGTTGTCCTCCCGGTCGGCGAGCCGACGCCGGTGACGCTCGATGGACCGCTGAAGACGTGGACGCCCGACGACCCGTTCCTCTACGACGTGCGCGTGACGCTGGGCGACGACCGGGTGGCGTCCTACGTGGGGATGCGGTCGTTCGGCGTCGGCGTCGACGAGCGGGGGTTCCCGTGCCTGCTGCTCAACGGCGAGCCGCACCTGCCGGTCGGGCTGCTCGACCAGGGGTATTGGCCCGATGGCGGCTACACCGCGGCGTCCGATGCGGCGCTGGAATACGACATCCGTCTCGCGAAGCGGATGGGCTTCACGATGCTGCGCAAGCACATCAAGGTCGAGCCGCTGCGCTGGTACCACCACTGCGACCGCCTCGGCATGCTCGTCTGGCAGGACGCCGTCAGCGGCGGCACGGCCTACAACCCGCTCGTCGTCTCGGCACCGGCGATCGCCTCTCCGACGCTCGACGACCGCAAGCACGGCCGCTTCGGGCGCGCCGATGCCGCCGGGCGCGAGCAGTTCGAGAGCGAGCTGCGCGACATGATCGAGCACCTGCGCAGCGTGACGTCGATCTCGCTGTGGGTGCCGTTCAACGAGGGCTGGGGCCAGTTCGACGCGGCCCGCATCGCGGCTGCGGTGCGCGCACTCGACCCGACCCGGCCCATCGACCACGCGAGCGGCTGGCACGATCAGGGTGCGGGCGACCTGCGGAGCCTGCACATCTACTTCCGCGCGGTGAGGCCGCCGCGCCGCGCCGATGCCCGCGTGCTGGCCCTCACCGAGTACGGCGGCTACAGCCTCGCGGTGCCCTCGCACACCTGGAGCAGCACGTCGTTCGGCTACAAGAAGTACCGCTCCCGCGACCAGCTCGTGGCGGCGCTCGAGCGTCTGCATGACCGCGAGATCGCCCCGGCCATCGAGCGCGGGCTCGCGGCCACGGTGTACACGCAGCTCGCCGACGTCGAGGAGGAGGTCAACGGCCTCGTCACGTACGACCGGCGTTTCGTGAAGGTGCCCGAGGACGTGATGCGGGCGATCAACGACCGGCTGCGGGATGCCTCGTCGCGCCGCCCCGACCGCGCGGAGTCGTCCGTCGGCCCGACGCGGAAGGATCCGGCATGACCGAGCGCGAGCTCACCGCGCCCGTGGCGTTGACACTGCCGAACGGACGGGTCAACCCCGACGCGATCGGCTGGGCGCGCCAGCCGATCGTCGACACGTCCGGCATCGGCCGGGGCCGCGGGCGCAACAAGCGGTGGGAGTACTGGAACGTCACGACGCCGACGCACATCCTCGCGCTCACGGTGTCGTCGATCGACTACGCCGCCGTGCATGAGGTGTGGGTGCTCGACAGGGCGACCGAGCGAACGTGGTCCCAGGGTGCGACCGTCATTCCGGCGCGGGACTTTGAGCTGCCGGCCGGCGTCGAGACCGGGCCCGCCCGCGGTCGCGCGAAGGATCTCGACATCGAGGTCCTTCCCGAGGAGGGCGGCACACGGTTGCGTGCCCGGATTCCGGATGCCTCGTTCGACGTGTTCGCCGCACTGCCGGCCGGCCACGAGCGCCTGGCCGTCGTGGTGCCGTGGAGTGCGACGCGCTTCCAGTACACCGTCAAGGACGTCGCCCGTCCCGCCTCCGGATCGGTCACCGTCGACGGCGTCACGCACGACGTTCCGGCGGGGGAGTCGTGGGCGGTGCTCGACCACGGTCGCGGGCGCTGGCCGTATGACATCCGCTGGAACTGGGGCGCGGGCTCGGGCGTCTCAGGAGGGCATACCATCGGCATCCAGGTCGGCGGCCGCTGGACCGAGGGCACCGGCTCCACCGAGAACGCCGCGCTGGTCGACGGGCGCCTGCACAAGATCCACGACGAGCTGGAGTGGGACTACGACATCGCCGAGTGGCGGAGGCCCTGGCGCATCACCGGCGGCGGGCTCGCGGCATCCTTCACGCCCTTCTACGACAAGGTGACCCGCACGAACCTCGGCATCGTCGCTTCGCGCACCGACCAGTGCTTCGGCCACTGGGCCGGGACGTTCGCGGTACCCGGCGGCGACGCGGTGAGGTTCGACGGCATCCTGGGCTGGGCGGAGGAGGTCCACAACCGCTGGTGATGCGGGTCTACTCTGAGCGCATGGACGCCGTGAGCGTGCGGGACCTGGATGTGCGACGGGGGAAGACCGAGGTCTTCACCGCGCTGGACCTCGACATCCCGCGCGGGCAGATCACCGGGCTGATGGGGCCGTCCGGCTGCGGCAAGACGACGCTGATGCGCGCGATCGTCGGCGTGCAGAAGATCGCGGGCGGCACCGTGACGGTGCTCGGCGAACCGGGCGGCTCGAAGACGTTGCGCCGGCGGGTGGCGTACGACACGCAGGCGGCGTCGGTGTACGGCGACCTCACGATCCAGCAGAACCTGCGGTATTTCGCGCGGCTCGTCGGCGCGCCGGGCAGCGACGTCGACCGCGTCATCGAACAGGTGGGGCTCGCCGACCAGCGCGATCAGACCATCGACTCGCTCAGCGGTGGGCAGGAGAGCCGCGTCTCGCTCGCCGTGGCCATGCTCGGCGCACCGGAGCTGCTCGTGCTCGACGAGCCGACGGTCGGGCTCGATCCGCTGCTGCGGGCCGAGCTGTGGGAGGTGTTCCGCGGTCTGGCCGACGCGGGTGCGACGCTCATCGTCTCGAGTCACGTCATGGACGAGGCGCTGCGGTGCGACCGCCTCGTGCTCCTGCGGGCGGGCCGCATCATCGCCGACACGACACCGGACGGCCTGCTCGCCGACACCGGGACGACGGATCCGGATGCCGCGTTCCTGGCGCTCATCGAACGCGACGCCCTTCGGCAGGCTCAGGGACCGAGTGGGGCTCAGGGACCGGGCGGGGCTCAGGGACCGGAGCCGTCTGCCGAGGAGACCGCCGAACCGCCCCCGCTCACCCGCCGCGAGGCGCGCGAGCAGGCGGAGCATCCGCACTCGCCTACCCCCGGCCCGCCGGCCGCGCCCTCCGCCGATGAGGAGAGCGCCTCATGAACGGCATGCTCACTCTCGCCACGGCCGGGCGCGTGCTCCGCCAGCTCAGCCACGACCCGCGGTCGATCGTCCTGATGCTGGTGGCGCCGAGCCTTCTCGTCGGGCTGTTCGCGTGGCTGTTCAGCGACCAGGAGGGGGTGTTCGACCAGTTCGGCGGTCCGATCCTGGCGCTGTTCCCGTTCATCGTGATGTTCCTCATCACGTCGATCACGACGCTCCGCGAACGCCGCTCGGGAACGCTCGAACGCCTGATGACGACCCCGATCGCGAAGACCGACTTCATCCTCGGCTACGGCCTCGCGTTCGGTCTGATGGCGACACTGCAGGCCGTCATCACCGTCACCTTCGCGGTGTGGGTGTGCGGCCTCGAGGTCGAGGGGCCGCTGTGGCAGCTGGGACTCGTGGCCGTCGTGGACGCGATCCTCGGCACGGCACTCGGACTGCTCGCGAGCGCCTTCGCACGCACCGAGTTCCAGGCGGTGCAGTTCATGCCGCTCATCGTGTTCCCGCAGATCATCCTCGGCGGCCTGTTCATGCCGCGCGAGGACATGCCCGAGGCGCTGTACCAGATCTCGAAGGTGCTGCCGCTGAGCTACGCCATCGACACCATCAACGCCGTGACCGCGGGCGACCAGGGGTGGGACGTCTTCGGACCGCTCCTGGTCGTGGTGGCGTTCGCGGTGGGAGCGCTGATCCTCGCGTCGCTCACGCTCCGGCGCCGCACGCCGTGAGCGCCGGTTCCTGAGCCTGGCGAAGGACGCGCTTCGAGAAGCTCAGCGACCGGGGATGATCAGCAGCCGGGCTGCTTCTTGCGCAGTTTGGCCGTGAGCTCGCGCAGCTGGGAGAGCTCGTCGTCCGAGAGCAGCGACATCCGCTCGGCGATGGCCTTGCCGTGGGCGCTGGCGATCCGGCGGAACAGCGATGCACCGGCATCCGTCGCGTGCACGAGCGCCCCGCGCCCGTCGTCGGGATCCGCGCACTTCGTGAGCAGTCCGCGGGCCACCATGCGGTCTACGAGACGCGACACACTGGGCTGGCTGATGAGCATGTTCGCGGTCACGTCGCGCAGCCGGGCGGTGAGGTCGTCGGAGCGGGTGACCGTGAGGAGCACGTCGTACTCGGCCTGGCTCAGCTGCTCTTCGTCGAAGTCGCCGTTGATGTCGCCGAACACCTCGTGCTGGGCCCGGAAGAGGCTCTCCCAGGCGTCGATGGCGAGACGGCGGTCGGTCATATCGTCAAGAGTAGGGCAGGCCGAGGACCCTAGGCTGGCCGCATGTCGTCTTCGGTCTCAGCATCAGGGCGCCCGCGCCGTCCGGGGGGAGTGGCGCGGATCGCAGGGCTGCTGCTCGCCGTTCTCATGGGCCTGCTCGCGGTGGGCGTCGTCGCCGCCCCTGCTCGTGCGGACGTCGACGACTTCTCGTTCGAGAGCCTCGATGTGGAGTACCAGCTCGGTCGCGCCGAGGACGGCACCAGCACGCTCACCGTCGTCGAGACGTTCGTGGCGCTGTTCCCCGAGTTCGACCAGAATCACGGCATGCGGCGGGAGATCCCCGACTCCTACCAGGGCGCGCCGCTGAACCCGCAGCTCGTGTCGATCACCGACGAGAACGGTGCGCCGCGCGAGGCCGAGACCGAGGCGGACGATGGTCTCTTCTCGATGACGTCGCGCGCCGACGGCTTCGTCCACGGCCGCCAGACCTACGTCTTCACGTACAGCCTCGAGAACGTCACCCGGTACTTCGCCGACACCGGCTCGGACGAGTTCTACTGGGACGTCAACGGCACCGGCTGGCCGCAGTCGTTCGGTCGTGTCACGGCGCGCGTCACCATGGCGGACGAGGTGGATGCCGCCCGCACCGGTGGGCTGGCCTGCTACGCCGGATACCAGGACGACACGCGCAGGTGCGACATGTCGGAGGTCGACGGTGCGGTCACGGCATCCGTCTCGGACCTGCAGCCGTACCAGACCATGACGATCGCGATCGGGTTCGAACCCGACACGTTCACCGAATTCGACACGTCGTACCTCGGCTCGCCCTGGGGCTGGCTGCAGGCGATCGTGGCGCTGCTGGGACTCGGCACCGCCGTGGTGCTGGCTGCCGTCGCGCGTGCGCGGCACCTCCGCGACGAGCGCGGTCGCCCCGTGATCATCGCCGAGTACACCCCGCCGCGCGGCATCGACGCCCTCGAGAGCGCGGTGCTGCTCGGCCATACGACGAAGGCGATCCCGGCCGAGGTGCTCGAGCAGGCGGTGGTGGGCAGCATCCGCATCGAAGAAGGACCCGCGAAACTGTTCGGCGGCACGAAGCTGAAGGCCGTGCTCGTCGATCCCTCTCTCGCCGACGGAGACGGACGGATGCTGCTGCCCGGCCTCTTCCCGACGGGCACACCGGGTGAGGAGTTCGAGTTCGGTCGCACCGACACCCGCTTCTCGTCGACGGCGCAGAAGGTGCTGAAGGCGGCGACGTCGGAGCTGTCGACGCGCGGACTGCGTCGTGCCGTGCCGGCGCGGGTGCGAGCGTGGCCCGTGGTGATCGCGATCGTGTCTGCGGTGCTCGTGCTGCTGTTCGGCATCGGCGCCCTGGTGGCCTACGTGACACCCGTGGTGCCGATCCTGCTGATCATCGGCGCGGTGCTCGTCGTGCTGGTCGTCGCCGGCCTGGTGTCGCGCAAGCCGCTCACCGCCGCCGGCGCCGAGGTGCGCGACCACCTGCACGGGCTGAAGCAGTTCATCGAGTGGGCCGAGGCCGATCGCATCCGGATGCTGCAGTCGCCGCAGGGCGCCGAGCGGGTGCCGGTCGACGTCTCCGACCCGCGCGTCAAGCTGAAGCTGTACGAGACCCTGCTGCCCTATGCCGTCGTGTTCGGCCAGGAGAAGAAGTGGGCCGACGAGCTGGCCGTGCTGTACGGCGAGGGCAACTCGCCCGGCTGGTACGCCGGGTCGTCCGGCTTCCATGCGGCCGCGTTCTCCGCCGGGATCTCCACGCTCTCGTCGTCGGCTACTGCCTCGTCGTCGTCAGGAGGCTCGTCGGGCGGCGGTTCGGCCGGCGGCGGTGGTGGCG
>NZ_JBJDRK010000050.1:0-32710 GCF_044987405.1 Microbacterium sp. ZW T2_14
GGGGCGCCCCGCGCGCCACCGCCGGCAGCGAGCCCAGGAAGCCGCGGGCCGCCTCGGCGGCGTCCTGAGCGGTCAGGAGCACCACGAGCGAAGGGCGCGAGGTGAGCAGGCGCACCTGGGCGAACGCGGCATCCCAGTCGGTGTCGATGAGCTGCGGCTCGACCGGCGCCATGGCGTCGACCATCGCCGGCAGCAGCCCGGGGCCGTCGACGCGCGTGACGCGGGCCCGGATGACGCGGTCGAACATCAGCAGGTGCACGTGGTCGCCTGCCCGGGTGGCGAGCGCGGCGAGCAGCAGCGCGGCCTCCATCGCGGCATCCATCCGCACACCGTCGCCGACGCGTGCCGCCGCGGTGCGTCCGGTGTCGATCACGATCACGACGTGCCGGTCGCGCTCGGGGCGCCACGTGCGCAGCATCGTCGTGCTGGATCGCGCGGTCGCGCGCCAGTCGATCGAGCGCACGTCGTCACCCCGCACATACTCGCGGAGGCTGTCGAACTCCGTTCCCTGGCCACGCACCTGCACGCTCGTGTTGCCGTCGAGCTCGCGCAGGCGGGCGAGCCGCGAGGGCAGGTGCCGTCGTGCCGTGAACGGCGGCAGCACGCGCAGGGTGCCCGGCTCGTCGAGGCGCGCCTGGCGCCCGGCGAGGCGCAGCGGCCCGTCGGATCGCACCACGACGAACCGCGATCGCAGCTCGCCGCGGCGACGGGGCTGGAGCGGGACGGCGATCGTCCGCGACTCGCGGGCGGGGATGTCGATCGCCGCGCGCTCGGTCGGTGCACCGGCCGTCGGCTGCCAGGCGTCGCGCACGCGACCCCGCATGGTGCGCTCACCTGCGTTGCCCAGCACGAGCTCCGCCGTCACGGGCTGTCCGAGCAGCACGCGGCCCGGAAGACGCCGCCGCACCGTCATCCGGCGCGGATCGGGTGCCGCCGCGGCATCGGCGAGTGCAGCGATGAGGCAGAGCAGCACCCACCCCGCCGCCGTGAGCCAGGCGTCGATCCCGGCGGCGGAGAGCAGAACCACGGGCACCGCCCCGACGGCGACGAGCAGCGGCAGGCGGCCGGTCAGGTACACCGGGAACCGTCCCGTTCGCGGCGACTCATCTCAGGCGCTTTCCGCCGCCGGTCGCCGGCGCGATGCGCGAAGCCGCCCGGCGGTTCGATCCATCCCTCGTCCACCGACCGGCTCCTAGATCGGCACACGGGTCTGCTGCAGCACCGAGCCGAGCACGGCATCCACCGACACGCCCTCGAGCTCGGCGTCGGGTCGCAGGCGGATCCGGTGTCGCCATGTCGGCAGCAGCATCGTCTGCACGTGGTCCGGGGTGATCGCGGGGTACGCGCCGAGCCAGGCCCAGGCCTTCGACGCCGCCAGGAGTGCGGTCGCGGCCCGGGGACTGACGCCGAGCTGCACGGAGGGACTCTGGCGGGTGGCGTGCGCGAGGTCGACGATGTAGCCGAGCACATCGTCCGAGACGGTGACGGATGCCGCGGCTCGCTGCGCCGCGCGGATCTCGTCGGCGCTGGCGGCGCGGCGCAGGCCCGCACCGGCGAGGTCTCGCGGGTCGAAGCCGCCGGCGTGGCGGCGCAGCACCGCGAGCTCGGCATCCCGTGCCGGCACGTCGACGATGAGCTTGAGCAGGAACCGGTCCAGCTGCGCCTCGGGCAGCGTGTACGTGCCTTCGTGCTCGATCGGGTTCTGCGTCGCGGCGACCAGGAACGGGTCGGGAAGCGACCGCGTGACGCCGTCGGTCGAGACCTGGCGCTCCTCCATGGCCTCCAGCAGCGCCGCCTGCGTCTTGGGCGGTGTGCGGTTGATCTCGTCCGCGAGGACGACGTTGGTGAAGACCGGTCCCTCGCGGAACTCGAACTCGCCCGTCTTCGCGTCGTAGACCAGCGAGCCCGAGACATCGCCCGGCATGAGGTCGGGCGTGAACTGGATGCGCGTGGTGTCGAGGCCGAGCGCGGTCGAGAACGCCCGCACGAGCAGCGTCTTGGCCACACCGGGCACGCCTTCCAGCAGCACGTGTCCGCGCGCCAGCAGTGCGATGAGGAGGCCTGTCACGGTGCCGTCCTGCCCGATGACGGCTTTGCCGACCTCGAGCCGCACGCGGTTCATCGCCTCGCGCAGGGCGGCATCGTCGAGGGCTGCTGTCGGGCGGCCGGCCGCCTCGTCGGCGGTCGTGCTCGGCGCCGGTGGCGAATCCGTCATCGGGGTCTCCTTTCGGGGCGGACGGCCGCGCGCACGGCGTCCTCCAGGTCTCTCAGGCGTGTGCTCAGCGCGACGAGCTCGGCGTCGCTCCGGGGGATCTCGTCGAACAGGATGCCGCGCACCGCGCGGCGGTCGAGTCCGGTGCGGCCGGCGGCGGCGTCGGCGACCTCGGGGGCGGCGGCGTTCGCGGCGAGTCCTAGGAGAGCGGCGAGGCGTCGCAGCGCGCCGATCCGGAGCCGGTCCGCGGCGTGCAGCGGATCGCCGGCGCGCGCGTACAGGCGCGCCCGGCCTTCCGTGGTCTCGGAGGCCCGGACGGTCACCGGCAGCCGCTCGGCGACGAGCGGCCCGAACCGGCGCCCCCGCCAGATGCCCGCGGCCACGCCCGCGACCAGCAGGAGCACGATGACGGGGCTCACCCAGGGCGGCGTGAGCTCGCCCAGAGACGGGTCGGCGTCGGCGAGATCGGTGTCACCCGGGCCGGGCAGATACCAGACGACGAGCGGATGCCGCCCCATCAGGTTCACCGCCAGCGCCGCGTTGCCGTTCTCGGCGAGGTGCTCGTTGGTGAAGAGGGCGCGACCGTCGACCGCCGCGGCTCGGCCGCCGTCGGAGCGGACGAGGAGGCCGAAGCCGTCCGCGGCGGGATAGCAGGCGGTGACGCCGTCACCCGCGTTGAAGAGGCCGCCAGGCGCCACCGCACCGGCGCGGACGGCATCGGCCACGTCGCACTCCGGGTCGACGTCGGCGTCGGGCGCGACGCCGGCGGGCGCGGAGCCCGGCAACAGCAGCTCGAGCGTGCGTGCGCGCGGTTCGATGAGCACGACGTCGTCAGCACCGCCGGCGAGGTCGGCCACGGCGTCGTCCGAGAGGGCGGGCGTATCGGGCATCACCAGCGTCGCGGGGCCGGCGGCGAGCGCCTGGGACGCTGCAGCACGATCCCGGGCGACCACGACATCGATCCCGTGCTGCCGCAGGATCTCGACGAGGGCCCGTGTTCCGGCGGGACCGGCCGAGTCGGGGTCGAGGGCGCCGCGCTGGGCCCACTGGTTCGCTTCCGACACGGCACCGCCGATGCCTCCCACGACGAGCAGTGCGAGAGCGATCCCCACCCAGGCGGCGACGCGGCGGCGTCGCCCGGTCGGGGTCCGGACGGCGGCGGCGGCCTGCGACGGGGGAGTGGTGGTCGCGCTCACGCCGGCACCGCCTCGCGCGCCGCCGGCTGTGCCGAGGCGACAGCGTCGTCGACGGCCGCCACGAGCCGGTAGAGCTCCGCCGTGCCGGGACGCCGCAGATAGCGGACATCGTCGAACGCGGTCGCGGCCTCTTCCAGCCGGTCTTCCAGGGTCGGGAAGACGCGGGCGGCGGAGCTGCGCGCCGCCGCGCGGCGCGAGACCCGCGGCACGCCCCAGATCAGGAACGCGGCCGCGATGATCAGCACGACGACGATGCCGGCGACGAGCGCGAAGGTCGAGCCCCAGCCGCCGGAGAGATCGGGGTTGAACAACGAGGCGATGAAGTCGCCGATCGCCCGCGCGATGCGGTCGAACGGCGTGGGTTCGGCGATGTCGTAGGAAGGATCCGACAGCTCGTCCTCGGCCCAGCGACGTGCTTCGTCCCCGTCCGGTGTGAGCGGCGGCACGGCATCGGCGGCACGTGCGAGCGCGCCCAGGGCGGAGGTCAGGACCACGGCGAGTCGCGGTCGCCGCTGTCGGGCGCGGCCCCGGGAGCGGTCCATGCCGTGGGCGATGGCGCATCCGCGGCCGGTGCGGCGTCAGGAGCCGGCGCCGCAGGCGGCGCGGGTGGTACCGGCGCGGGCGGTACCGGCGATGCGCCGTACGCCGGCGGCGTCGCGTGACCAGGTTGCGGCGGAGCGTACGCCGGTGGTGCTGCCGAGGCAGGCACCCCGTACCCGGACGGCGCGTGTGCGGGCGGCGCCGCGTATGTTCCGGGCTGCGCGCTGTACACCGGCTGGACCGGCGTGCCCGCCGGCCCGTACCCGGGCGGGAAAGCGCCGTATGGGGGTGGGTACACGCCGTAGCCAGGAGGGTAGGCGCCCGGCAGGCCACGCGGCGCGATGGCACGTCCGATGTGCTCGCGGTAGGGGTCGGCGAGGTCGAGAGCGCCGGCACTCGTGCCGAGCGAGGAAAGAGACGAAGCATCCCGTCGCTCCACATACGCCAGCAGATCGAGGTCGAGTCCCTCGCGGCGCATCCGGCAGTCGATGTAGATGAGCGCGGTCGCCGTGGACTGCACGACCACCGCGACCGACTGGAGCAGGAGCGTCAGCACCTGCGTGAGCAGGGCCGCGGCGACGAAGCCGATGATGGCGGTGGGCTCGGGTGCGCCTGTCGGCGCGATGATCGTCGTGAGACCCAGCGACAGGAAGCTCATCGGCAGGCTCACCACCTGCGCCACGGCGGCGAAGATGACGCTGATGACGAGGATGATCCCGAGGGCGGGCCAGAAGCGCCGGCGCGTGAGGGTCCACGAGCGTGACAGCGCCTGCAGGATCGTCGCGTGCTCGATGATGATCGCCGCCGGCACGAGGAGCAGCTTGATCATGAGCCACCACGTGAGCGGCACCGCGATCAGCACCACCACGATCGTGAGCGCGATCGCCGCGGGCGGCGCCGCGATGGCGATGCCCGCGATCGCGAGCACCGCGACGGTCACGAGGGCGACCACCGCGAGGACCACCAGCAGCGAGTAGCCGATCAGTCGCCACGCGATCGGCTTGACCTGCCGCCACAGCGCGCCGAGCGTGAGCTTCTCTGCGACCGCCGCGTGCGTGACCTCGACGACGACGATGCCCTGCACGATGACGCTGAGCGCGCCGGCCGCCAGCGACAGCACCAGGCCGGCGATGGCGGTGAGCGCGATCGACCCGGCGAGGACCGTGTCGTACTCCTCGGTGCCGGGCTGCAGCGTGTTCAGGCGCGAGAAGGTGGCCCACATCACCCCGAGCACGCCCGCGAGCACGACGACATATGCCAGGGTCTGCACGACCAGGGCGAAGCCGAGGAGCACGCGGGGGTTCTGCCGCAGCGCCGCGAAGGAGCGGCCGAGGATCGTGCCGAACGACAGCGGGTGCAGCGGGATGATCCCGGGGCGGGACGCCGGCGTCCAGGCCGGGTATGCGGACACGTTTCCCCTCTCCGTCGGCGCCGCGCCGTCGAGGGCGGCGAGGCTCGGCTGTTCCCTATCGTTCCACATGGACCGGATGCCGCACCCGCCCCCGCGAGGGGCTCACTGCGTGCCCTCGGGCGAGGCTCGGCCGCTGCACAGGCCGTGTCGACTACTCTGTGTGAAGCGCATGGGGACGGCGCGTGCCGTCTGTGCCTGGAGAGAAGGAACGAACGCGCGCGATGACTTCACGCATCCTGGTGGTCGACGATGACACCGCCCTCGCCGAGATGATCGGCATCGTGCTGCGCACAGAGGGATTCGACACGGTGTTCTGCGCGGACGGCGCCCAGGCGGTCGACGTGTGGCGCACCGAACGCCCCGACCTCATCCTGCTCGACCTGATGCTGCCCGGCATGGACGGCATCGAGATCTGCACCCGCATCCGCGCCGAGTCCGGCATCCCGATCATCATGCTGACGGCGCGCACCGACACGGCCGATGTCGTGAAGGGCCTCGAGTCGGGTGCCGACGACTACATCGTCAAGCCGTTCAATCCCAAGGAGCTGGTGGCCCGCATCCGCACGCGGCTGCGCCCCGCGAGCCAGCAGTCCAACGACTCGCTGCGCATCGGCGATCTGACCGTCGACGTGGCGGCGCACGAGGTCCGTCGCGGCGACGGCCCGATCGCGCTCACGCCTCTCGAGTTCGAACTGCTGGTCGCGCTGGCATCCAAGCCGCAGCAGGTGTTCTCGCGCGAGATGCTGCTCGAGCAGGTGTGGGGCTACCACTACAAGGCCGACACGCGCCTGGTGAACGTGCACGTGCAACGGCTGCGGGCCAAGGTCGAGAAGGACCCGGACAACCCGAAGATCGTCACGACGGTGCGCGGCGTCGGATACCGCGCCGGCGCCGTCGTCTGAGGCTCCGGTGACAGCGCCGATCACGGGCGTCTCCGCCACGCGCGGGCGTGTGCCGTGGTGGCGGCTGTGGCGGGCGTGGCCGGCCGACATCGCCGGTCTGTGGCGGCGATCGCTGCGGTTCCGCACGCTTCTGGTGACGATCGGGCTCACCGCGCTCGCAGTCGTCGTCGCGTGTGTCTGGATGGCGCTCGCGATCCAGAACGACCTCTTCGCCTCGCGCCGGGACCAGGTGCTCCTCGACGCGGAGCAGGCTCGTGCGGCGGCGCAGCGGACGCTCGACGCGGCCGTGCAGAGCGATGTCGTGCAGCGGGAGAACGTCATGACGCTCGCGTTCACGGCACTGCGCGATCAGTCGTCCGCCCAGATGGTCGCGGCGTACCGGATCGGCCCCCCGGTGCCCAACGCGCCTCAGGACTTCAGCACGGCGGAAGCCGTGATGCCCGACCTGCTGACGCCGGCGATGCGCTCGCTCGTGCGCACCAACCCCGATCAGCAGATCTGGCAGCCGGTCGAGCTGCCGCGTGGCGCCGGCACGAGCCATCCCGGCATCATGGTCGGCCAGCAGCTCGCCATCGAGGGTGTCGCGTCGTACGAGCTGTATCTCGCCTACGACCTGGCGAACGCCCCGGAGACGCTCACGTTCGTGCAGCGGACGCTGTGGGTGGTCGGCATCGGACTGGTGCTCCTCATCAGCGGCATCGCGTGGTTCGTGCTGCGGTCGGTCACCACCCCGATCAGCGAGGCCGCCGACACCAGCGCGATGCTGGCCGCCGGGCGCCTCGATGTGCGACTTCAGGTCCACGGCGAGGACGAGCTGGCCACCCTCGGCCGTTCGTTCAACGCGATGGCCGACAGCATCGAGTCGCAGATCAAGGAGCTGGCCGAGCTCTCTCTCGTGCAGCAGCGCTTCGTGTCCGACGTGTCGCACGAGCTGCGCACGCCGATGACCACCATCCGCCTCGCCGCCGACATGATCAACGACCAGCGCGCCGAATTCGATCCCGCGACGGCGCGCGCGGCGGAACTGCTCAACGCGCAGGTGCAGCGGTTCGAGACGCTGCTGACGGATCTCCTCGAGATCAGCCGGTACGACGCGGGGTCGGTGCAGCTCGAGCTGGAGCCCACCAGCCTCGCGCATCTGGCCGAGGACGTCATCGGCTCGATGGAGCAGCTCGCCGAGCAGCACGGCACCGACGTGCGCCTGGTCGCGCCCGGGGGATATTCTCCGGTCGACATGGACCCCCGACGGGTGCGCCGCATCGTGCGCAACCTGCTGGGCAACGCGATAGAGCACGGCGAGGGCCGCCCCATCGTGGTGACCGTCGACAGCGACCAGCAGGCGGTCGCCATCGGCGTCCGCGACTTCGGCCTGGGGATGAAGGCGGAGGACGTCGAGCACGTGTTCGACCGCTTCTGGCGCGCCGATCCGTCGCGCAAGCGCACGATCGGCGGCACCGGTCTCGGTCTGTCGATCGCGCTGGGGGACGCGAAGCTGCACGGGGGAGAGCTGGCGCTCTGGTCGGAGCCCGGGCGGGGCACGAACTTCGTGCTCACGCTCCCACGACAGGGCACGCCCTTGAACGGCGCTTCACCCATCCCCATCGATCCCGGAGACGACGCGGTGGCACCCCTCGAAGACCTCGGACTGACGGCGCCGATCGACGTGCCTCACGGCGCAGCTGCCGGCGAGGCCGGCGGCCGCGGCACGGTGCCACCGCCGCGCACCGGGAACGGCACCTCGCACGGAGGGGCCTCATGACCCGCGCCCGCCGCGTCGTCGCCCTCGTCCTCGCGCTGTGCGCACTCGTCGTCACCGGCTGTGCCGGATTCCCGACCGACGGCCCCCCCGAGTACGGTCTCGAGAACGGGGGAGCGGGCAACGGCTCGCAGAACCTCGTCTTCATTCCGAACCGGCCTCAGCCGGGAGCGACGCCCACGCAGATCGTCGAGGGCTTCATCGATGCGGGCTCCGGCCCGGGCGTCCTGGGGCGATGGGACGTGGCGCGCGAGTTCCTGGCGCCCTCCATCGCGGAGGACTGGGTTCCCGAGGCACGTGTCATCGTGGACGAGCGGGCCGAACGGGATTACGTCGAGACCGATGAGGGCGTCGTCGAGTTCGCCTTCGACGTCGCCGCCACGGTCGACGACAAGGGCGCGTACCAGCGGGCTGACCTCGCGGCGGGCAGTCAGCAGTTCCGGCTCGAGAAGCAGGCGGACGGCGAGTGGCGGATCACGGAGGTCCCCGACGGCATCTGGCTCGAAGACGCCCAGTTCCCGATCGTCTTCCACCGCTACCCGCTGATGTACTTCGACAAGTCCTGGCGGTATCTCGTGCCCGACGTGCGCTGGTTCCCCGTGACCAAGGCGGCAGGCAGCATCGCCGCGGCGCTGGTGAACGAGCTTCCGAGCGAATGGCTGGCGGAGTCGGTCGCGACCGCCTTCCCCGTCGGCGTGACGGTGGTGCCCTCGGTCCCGGTCGACGACGACGGCGTGGCGGAGGTCGCGCTGTCGACGGGGGTCCTCGGTGCCAACCGCGAGGCGCTCGATCGCATGCTCACGCAGTTGGAGGAGAGCCTCAAGACCGCCGGTGTGACGGAGGTGGTGATGACCGTGGAGTCCACGCCGGTCGACGCCGATCCGGTGGCGGTGCGCTCGACTCGCGTGCCGGCGGCGCCGCTGGTGCTGACGGAGGCGGGCTTCGGCTTCCTCAGCGGCGACGAGGTCGACAGGATCCCTGGTCTGTCGGATGCCGTCGAGACGGCGTCCCCCGTGAGCGTGCAGGTGGGCGCCGAGCGGGACTTCGCTGCCGCGAAGCTCGCCTCCGGCCAGGTCGTACGGCTCAACGCCGCCGGAGCCGACCCCGAGCCGCTCGATACGCGCCCCGGTCTGGTCGATCCCGTCATCGACGATGCCGGCATCGTCTGGAGTGTGCCCCAGGATCAGCCCGCGGCCCTCCGCGCCTTCCTGCCCAACGGTGATGCGGTCGACGTCGCCGACGCCTGGAGCGACGCGACGGCCATCGCCGGCATGGCCCTCTCGCGCGACGGCACCCGTATGGCGGCCGTCGTGAGCTCCGGGGGCCGCAGCGTGCTGTCGGTTGCCGGAGTCGTGCGCGAGGACGGGGTTCCGGTGCGGCTGGGCATCCCGATGGAGCTGGCCGTGATCGGCGGCGCGGCGGTCGGCGACGCGCGGATCGGCGTGACCTGGATCGACGATGTGAGCATCGCGGTGCTCGCCGGCGCGGAGTCAGAGTCGACCGTCGTCGAGCAGGTCGTCGGTGGACCGACGTCGCTGTCGAACACGTCGTCGGGCATGGCCTCGATCGCCGGTGGCACCGGCATCTCGAGCCTGCGCCTGCGGGCGGACGACGGCACGCTCTACGTCAGGCGCGGTACGGCGTGGCAGCCGACCGCGACGGGGATCCTGGTCCTCGCGACACAGCAGGGCTCGCCGCAGTAGCTCTCCCCCGCACCTGTTCTCGTCCGCACCAGCTGTCGTCGGCACGAGGTCTCCTCCACAAGCGCGCGGTGCGTCCGGTTGTCCACGGAAGCCTTCTGGCATCTCCGGGGCGACGGCACCACGCACGAGGCTGTTCGCGTGATGAGGCGAATCGTGGTCGCGGTGCGCGAGGCGTGCGCCGATGCGCTCGCCCTGCTCCTGCCGGTGTGGTGCGCGGGATGCGATGAGCCCGACGTCGCGCTGTGCGAGCGCTGCGCGCTCGCGTTGCAGCCCGACCTCCGAATGCGGGTCGTGGACGCGCCCGGGGGCGCAGTCGAGGTCTGGAGCGGGCTGGCGTTCGACGGCGTCGCGGCACGGGTGCTGCGGGCGATCAAGGAGGACGGCCGCACCGGACTCGCCGTCGCGGTGGCACCGGCGCTCGCGGCGGCCCTGGATCGAGCCGGCGCCGCCGGATGCGCCGCGGTGCCGATGCCGACGTCCCGCGCCGCCTACCGTCGGCGCGGATTCCGGGTGCCGGAGCTCCTGCTCCGCCGTGCGGGGCGCCCGGTGCACCGGCTGCTGCGCCATGCTCGTCGCACCCACGATCAGCGGGGCCTCGACCGGGACGCCCGGCGCCGCAACGTCGCGCACAGCATGGTGGCGAACGTCCGCCCGTCGCCGCCTCGTGGCGCCGTCATCAGCGTCGCCGAGCGGATGCGACCCGCGACGCCACTGCGCGTCGTGGTGGTCGATGACGTCGTGACGACCGGCGCGAGCCTCGCCGAGGCGGTTCGCGCGCTGCGGGCCGCGGGCGTGGAGGTGGTCGCCGCGGTGACCGTCGCCGCGACGCCGCGGCGCCGTGGCACAGGCACATGAACGGGATCCGTCGCATTCGAAACTCACAGGTGACAGAGTCCGGACGCCGGGCTAGCGTGGGGATGACAAGGCGACTGATGGTCCGCCCTTGGCCGGGCGGACCGGAACAAGGAGGCAGGGATGGAAACCAGCATCGTCGGCGTGGGAGTGGGGATCACGGATCGCTTCCGCGGAGTCGTCGAGGAGAAGGCCGCCCGCATCGAGAACCTCGCTCCCCGCGCGCAACGCGTGGATGTCAAGGTCACCCACCGCGCCTATCACAACGGCCGTGTGGAAGACGAGACCGTAGAGCTCACCGTCAACGGCAAGGGCCCCGTCATCAGGGCCGAGGCCACGGACGGCGACAAATTCACCGCCCTGGACCTCGCCGTCGACAAGCTGTGCGAGCAGCTGCGTCGTGCGAAGGACAAGCGCGTCGACGCGCGCAACCACCCTCGGGGAGCCAAGTTCGAGAAGGGCAGCGGCGCGATCCAGGGGATCGATGTGCAGCCCGCATCCGTCGACGTGCTCCGCGCCGTCGCGACGGGCGAGATCCCGATCGTCACCGGCAACGAGGAGGAAGAGGGCTATACGCCCGTCGTCATCCGGACGAAGGAGTTCCACCCGGAATGGATGTCGGTCGAAGAGGCCGTCGATCGCATGGAACTGGTCGGACACGACTTCTTCCTCTTCATCGACGCCCGCAGCGACCACCCCAGCGTGGTGTACCGCCGCAAGGGGTGGGACTACGGCGTCATCTCGCTGACCACGCAGGCGCAGCCGGAGGAGCTGGCATCCTGAGCCGTCGGACCGGAGCCCGACGCGCGAGCGTGGGGGAGCGGCCCGTGAGGCGAAGGCCCGCGGCGAAGATCTGAGGCAGAACAAGCCTGACGCAGAATAGGGGTGCGGCCGTTTCGGCGGCACCCCTCGTCTGTCTCCGCCCGCCGTTGCCGCGTCGGCACGCCGCGCGGCGGCTCCGCTCTGGAAGGACCTTCGTGATCATCCGCAACGTGCGCCCCTGGGGCGCCGACGCCGCCGACATCCGCATCGAGGCAGGACTCGTCGCCGCGATCGAGCCTCACGACGAGGCGGCCTTGCCGACGGCGGGCGACGTGGACGGGCGCGGTCGACTCGCTCTCCCGTCGTTCAGCGACGTTCACGTGCACCTGGACTCCTCTCGCATCGGGCTGCCCTTCCGCCCTCACACCGGCGCGCCGGGCGTATGGGGGATGATGCTCAACGACCGGGACAACTGGCGCCGGACGGACGTGCCGCACGCCGAGATCGTCGCGGGCACGCTCGAGCAGATGATCGCGAAGGGAACCACGCGCGTGCGCACGTACGCGCAGGTCGACGTCGACTGCAAGCTCGAGAAGTTCGACTCGGTGATGGCGGCCAAAGAGAAGTTCCGCGACCACGCCGACGTGCAGGTCATGACGTTTCCGCAGGCCGGCATCCTGCGGGAGGCCGGCACCGTGGAGTATCTCGAGGAGTCGCTCAGACAGGGCGCCGATGTCATGGGCGGGATCGACCCCAGTCAGCTCGACCGCGATCCGGTGCGCCACCTCGACATCGTGTTCGGTCTCGCCGAGAAGTACCAGGTCGAGGTCGACATCCACCTTCATGAACCTGGGGCCCTCGGTGTCTTCACCACGGAGCTCATCCTCGAACGCACGCGTGCACTGGGCATGCAGGGCAAGGTCACCATCTCGCACGCCTACGACCTGGGCTCGGTGTCGGAGGCCGTGAGCCGCCGGCTGATCGACGAGTTCGCCGAGCTGGACGTCGCGATGGCGACCATCGCGCCCTCGACGACGGCGCACCTGCGGCTCGTCGATCTCGTCGAGGCCGGAGTGCGCGTCGGCCTCGGCGAGGACGGCCAGCGCGACTACTGGAGCCCCTACGGCAACTGCGACATGCTCGACCGCACCTGGCAGCTCGCCTTCGTCAACGGCTTCCGTCGCGACGACCACATCGAGCTCGCGCTCGCCGTCGCCACGATGGGGGGCGCGTCGATCATGAGCCACGAGTCGCCGCGCGTCGCCGGTGTCGGGGATCGCCCCGGTGTCGCCGTCGGCGACCGTGCCGATCTCGTGCTGGTCGATGGTGAGACGCCCACGAGCGCCGTGATGGACCGCGGCGCCGACAGGACCGTCGTCCATGACGGCCGCGTCGTGGCTGACGGGCTGCGCGTCCTCGGGATCTGACGCCCTGGCCGTCACGCGCGCGTGAACAGCTCCGCGATCGCCCCCTCGCGCACGGCGTCGAGGCGGGGATCGAGGCGATCGTGCGCGGCCAGCTGGCTCGTGCCGTGCAGGAGGCTCCACAGCAGTTCGGCGCGGACGGTGCGGTCGCGGGCATCCACGCCGCCGACCGTCTGCTCCAGCATGCCGAACCCCTCGCGCAGCACCGCGGGGGTATCGCTGGCCGCGAAGGCGACGCTGGTGCGCGCCGTCGACATCGCCTCGTATACGGCAGGGTGAGCGCGCGCGAACGCGAGGTAGCTGGCGATCAGGCGGGGAAGCGCGTCGGCGGGGTCATCGCGACCGGAGGGGCGCATCGCATCGGCGAGGTCGGCGTAGCCCTGGATCACGACCCTCGCCACGATCTCGTCGCGACCGCCGGCGAAGTGACGGTACAGGATCGGCTGGCTCACACCGACGGCATCCGACAGCCGGCGCACGGTCACCGCCGCCCATCCCTCGCGCTCAGCGATCTCGCGGGCCGTCGCCACGATCCGCACCTCGCGCTCGCGGAATCTGTCTGCGTCTTGCGCACTCCGTGCCATATCGCTATGTTAGCACCGCTAACCGTTAGCACTGATAACACTTGGAGAGACATGGACATCATCACCGGCGCCACCGCCGCCCTCGCGATTCTCGCCCTCGCCGTCATCTATGGCACCGACGTCGTGTCGGCCGTGGTGCAGCGACCGGTCTATGCCGAGCTCGACGATCGCAGCCTCGTGCAGGTGACCGGCCGCGGCCACTATTACGGTGACCGCCGATTGCCGGTCGTCGGCATCCTCGGCACGGTGCTCACCGCCGCGACCGCGGCTCTCGCACTCGTCTGGGGCACGCCGCTCATCGGTGCGACGGCTGTCGTCGCGCTGGTGCTGCTGCTCGTCTGGCTGACGCTGTTCGCCCGCATCTCGGCCCCCATCAACAAAGTGCTGACGCGTGCGGCGCTCGCGGACGAGGTGCCGGCGAACGCCCGTGCGCTGCAGGCCCGCTGGGAATCGATCATTCCGCTGCGCGCCGTGCTCCTCGGGCTGTCGCTGCTGCTCCTGTGCGCGACGATCCTGTTCGGGTGACATGACAGAGCGGATGCCTCGGCCCGGCGCCATGCGCCGGGCCGAGGCATCCGCTCTGCCAGCCCGGGTGTCGAAGCATCGTCTGCTTCGGCACCGGCCGAAGACCACGGGATGCGGTCGACCGGGGGAGGCGGCCGGGTCGACGATCAGTCGATGAAGCCGTCGAGGATGCTCCCGATCACCAGACCGCCCAGGATGCCGCCCATGAGGTCGCTGCCGCCGCTGCGGCGCCCGCCGCCCCAGCCCGGCTGACCGTAGCCCTGCTGACCGTAGCCCGGCGCACCCCACTGGTCGGGCTGCGGGCGCGCCGCGTCGATGTCGCGCTGGGCGAGCTGCAGCGCCTCGCTCGCGAGGAACGCGGCTCGGCGGGCCAGGGCGAACGCCTGCTCGCGGTGGTCCTCGTCGATCGCGGTGACCGCCGCGGCCGAGGTGCCGAGGAGGCGGTCCAGGTCGAGGCGCACGCGCTCGGCCTCGGCGAACCGTGTTCGGGCATCGGCGCCGATCCAGCCGCGGTGTCCGGCGATGACGTCGCGCGAGACGGCGATCTGCCGGTCGGCGTCGTCGATGGCGTGCCGCACGTGTTCCAGGGGAGGGATCGGGCGCGCCGCGCGCTCGCGGGCCGCCGCGATCGCGGCATCCAATCCGGCATTCGCCTCACGCAGCCGCGTGAGCTGCTCGAACGGATCGGTGTTCACTCCCGCGGCCGGGAGCGCGGCCAGGGCGGCCTGCAGCTCGGCGATCGCGGCGCTGACAGCGGGGGACTGGGGCTCTCGGAGAGCGACAACGATGTCGCCGCGGGAGTCCTCGACGATCGCGGCGAGCGTCGACTCGGCGCGCAGTGCCTCGACCTCGAACGTCTCGACGGCGTCGATGAGGGTCTCGGCCCGGCGCACCGACTCGGTGCACGCCTCGAGCGCCATGTTCGCCTGCTCGCGCTGCCCGGCCTCGCGTCGTCGCTCGGCCACGCCGGCGCTGTGCTCGGCGAAGCCCAGCAGCTGCTCCGCCTCGGCCGGGTTCGCCTCGATCTGGGCCAGCGCGTGCGCCGAGTAGCGAACGGCCAGGCGTTCGACGGTGGCTCGCGCGTCGGGGAGCCGCAGGCGCAGGCGCGCGGCATCCGCCCGCACCTTCGCGATGATCTCGGGAGCGCGACGCGCCCGCTCGATCGCTGCCGCGAGCGCCGCGGTGCGGTCGTCGAGCAGATCCTCCGCCCACTCGCAGAGCTGCACGATGCGCGCGTTGCGCGTACGCAGCTCTTCGGGCGTGTCGGGGATCTCGTCGTGGTTGAGCTGGTGGAGGTGGAACGCCTCCTGCAGGTGCGTGCGCACCGACTCGACAGCCTCGCGCAGGTCGTTGGTCGGCCCCGCGCCCAGTTCGGCGTCGGCGAAGGCGAGCTCGTCCGTGGTGAGACGGAGGCGCTCGTCGGCCGCGACCAGCGCCTGCTGTGCACGGCGCGCCAGATCGGCGTCCTGCGTGTTCAGTTCTTCCTGCTCGCGCTTGCGTCTGCCCCAGAATCCGGCCATGGATCGATCCTACGGGCGCTGCTGAGAGCAACCTGATGCGGGCGACCGTCGGTGGGGATTGTTCGCGCACAGCGTCTGCCGCAGGGGTGCCGACGCGTCGTTGCGGCCCCCGACGCGAAAGCCGGGCGGGGCCACGAGGGTCCCGCCCGGCTTTCGCACGCCGCCGTGCGGCGCGACTCGTCGCCCCGATCCGCCGTCACGTGCGGGGAGGGGCGACGGATGCCTCAGCCGTCGCTGCGCTTGTGCCGAGGCTTGCGCGGCGGACGGTCGTCATACGAGGGGCGGGTGCTCGAGTCGCCGTAGCTGCGGCTGCCCGAGCCCCGGTCGTCGCGGCGGGGACCGGATGCGGAGTCCGACCGCCGCTGCGGGCGGCCGCTGTCGGGACGCAGCTCGATCAGCTGTCCCGAGATGCGCGTGTCGGCCAGACGGTCGAGAGCCTCGCGCGGGAGGTTCGCCGGAAGCTCGACGAGCGAGAAGTCGGGCATGATCTTGATCGCGCCGAAGTCGTCGCGACGCAGACCGCCCTCGTTCGCGAGCGCGCCGACGATCTGGCGGGGCTCGACGCGCTGGCGCTTGCCGACGGCGATGCGGTAGGTCGCGAAGCCCTCGCGCGGGGCGCGGCGCTCGCCGCGCTCGGGACGATCGGCGCGATCCGGGCGGTCGCCGCGGTCGGTGCGCTCGCGCGTCGGGGCCGGAGTCGCGTCGGGCTCCAACAGCAGCGGGGTGTCGCCCTGAGCGACCACGGCGAGGGCCGCGGCCACGTCGGCCTCGGGAACGTCGTGATTGCGGACGTAGTGGGCGACGATGTCGCGGAAGGCCTCGATGCGCTCGGCCTCGCCGAGGGCGGCCGTGATGCGGTCGTCGAAGCGCGACAGTCGCGTCACGTTGACCTCGTCCACGCTCGGCAGCGGGATCTCCGTGAGGGCCTGGCGGGTGGCGCGCTCGATCATCTTGACGAGGCCGCGCTCCCGCGGCGTGACGAAGCTGATGGCGTCGCCGGTGCGGCCGGCGCGACCGGTGCGGCCGATGCGGTGGACGTAGGACTCGGCATCCGTCGGGATGTCGTAGTTGACGACGTGCGAGACGCGCTCGACGTCGAGGCCGCGGGCGGCGACGTCGGTCGCGACCAGGATGTCGAGCTTGCCCGACTTCAGCTGGTTGACCGTCTTCTCGCGCTGCGGCTGGGCGATGTCGCCGTTGATCGCGGCGGCGGAGTAGCCGCGTGCGCGGAGCTTCTCGGCGATCTCCTCGGTGACGCTGCGGGTGCGGCCGAAGACGATCATGGCGTCGAAGTTCTCGACCTCGAGGATGCGCGTGAGGGCGTCCATCTTCTGCTGCCACGCGGTGATGAGGTAGCGCTGCGAGATGTTCGCCGACGTCTGGGTCTTCGACTTGACCGTGATCTCTTCGGGGTCGCGAAGGTACTGGGACGCGATGCGCCGGATCTGTGCCGGCATGGTCGCCGAGAACAGGGCGACCTGCTTGGTGGCGGGCGTCTCGGCGAGGATCGTCTCGACGTCCTCCGCGAAGCCCATCTTCAGCATCTCGTCGGCCTCGTCGAGCACCAGGTACTGCAGCGCAGACAGGTCGAGCGTGCCCTTCTCGAGGTGGTCGATGATGCGGCCGGGCGTTCCGACGACGATGTGCACGCCGCGTCGGAGAGCCGAGAGCTGCACCCCGTAGCCCTGGCCGCCGTAGACGGGGAGGACGTGAACGTCCTTCAGATGACCGGCGTACTTCTCGAACGCCTCGCAGACCTGCAGTGCGAGCTCGCGCGTCGGGGCGAGCACGAGGGCCTGCGGCGTCTTCTGCGAGAGGTCGAGGCGATCGATGATCGGCAGCGCGAACGCGGCGGTCTTGCCCGTTCCGGTCTGCGCCATGCCCACGACATCGCGGCCGCCCAGGAGGGTCGGGATGGTCGCCGCCTGGATCGCCGAAGGCGTCTCGTAGCCGATCCCCTTCAGCGCCTTGAGGACGGGCTGGCTCAGCCCGAGGTCGGAGAAGGTGATCGCTGCGGGCTCGGTCGGAGCCTCGGTCTCGATCTGGTCAGCGTCGGTGTGCACAGTTAAGCGTAGCGGGAGCCGCCTGTGAGGCGACAGGATGCCGCGACCAGGCGCCTCACGGGCGGCGCCGGGCGGTCACGGGCGCTCGGTCAGTTCCGAGATGTCGATCGGCTGCGTCGGCGGCAGGGCGAGAGAGGCGGCGTCGATCGCCGGTACGTGGGAGGTCATGGCAGGTCCTTTCGCGGGGCCTTGGTGCAGGCCGTTCGTCGTGTACGTCTCTGGGAGGGGCGGTTCGTCGCCGGCGATACCTCAGGTGATCGCCGTGCGGCGGGTCAGGTCGGGCTTCCGCGGCGGCACCAGCCAGTTGGCGAGGGCGATCGCGACCGGCAGGCCGAGGCAGAACGCCCCCAGCACCTGCCACGGGATGTCGCCGACCAGAAGAGCGCCGCGCGACTGGATCGCGAAGCCGATGGGCGGGAGGATGCCGGCGATGGCGCCGGCGATGGTGCCGAAGCCCGCGATGACCAGACCCTGCCAGAATCCGATGTTCCGCCGCAGCAGCGGCGTCCCGCCCACCGCGGCCAGCGTCGCGTCGTCGGGCCGACGTTCGAAGCGGGCGAGTCCCAGCGCGACCGCGCTGGCCCCGAGAACGAGGACGGCGACGACCGACAGCAGGGGGATCATCCAGGCGGCGTCGCTCGGCGGCCCCGTCGCGATGCTGTACTCCAGCGTGAAGTCCTCACCGCTCGCGAGCTCGACCTGCATCTGCAGGCGATCACGCTCCTCGGTCGACAACGGTCCGTCCACCGAGGCGATCACCTGCTCCGGGACGGCGGCGATGCCGAGTCGATCGGCCGTGGCGGGAGCGATGGCGATCGCGGTGGGCTGCAGCGGGGCATCGACGACGATCGCGTCGACCCGCTGCTCCCACGTCGGGTCGGCGATGCGCTGACCGCTCGCGGGGATCCAGACGTTGCTGGGCATCCCGTCCATCAGGTCCCCACCGGACCACGCCGCAATCGAGATCTCGCCGTCCGCGACGAAGCGGTGGTCCGCGACGATCGCCGCGCCCGCGCGGTAGGCGGCACGTTGGTCGGTGGTCAGCGGGACGCCGAGCACCGTCTCGAGGTCGTCGGGCTCCACCACCGACAGCGGATTGTCGGGATCCTGGCCGTTCGAGACATAGCTGTCGTCCACTTCGGGGTCGAGGAGGTGCTCCGGGGGAAGCAGCGCGATCGCCAGGGAGAGCTCGTCCGGGACCTCCGCGGCCGACCCGTAGCTCCAGTGACTCGGCTGCTGCCGCCGGATGACGGCGACCCCGGTGGCCCCCGCACCTTCCGCGACGTCCACGGCGGCAGCCGCACCAGTCCGCGCGCCCTCCGGGTCGACGACGCCGGCCGTGCTGCCGGTGCCGGGGAAGATGCTGATCGAGACACTCCCCAGCGGCGCGAGGTAGTACCAGGTACGCGCATTCTGAGCCGTCTGCATCGAAGACTGCCCGACTGCGAACACCCCGATGAACACGGTGGCCGCAATAGCGGCGAAGGCCGGTACCGTGCGGCCCGCGTTGGCCGCGGCATCCCGCGACGCGATCCGCGCTGCGAGCCCGACGCGCGAGAGGACGCGAGACGTCGTCCACAGCAGCCAGCTGCCGGACATGAGGATGCCGACCTGGGTGAGGATCGGGCCGACGACGATGCCCAATGCGGGGAGGTACCTCAGCGGGTTGTCGCCCACGAGGTCGGAGACGTTCACCGCAGCGACCACGAAGGCGCACGCGATCGTCATCGCGACGCCGACGAGGAGGACGACGGATCCCCACACCGGCCGCGCCACACCCGGCTTCTGCGGACGTCGGGCGCCGCGGAGCGCGCGCAGGGGATCGGTGCGGGCGACGG
Source organism: Microbacterium sp. ZW T2_14 (assembly GCF_044987405.1). NCBI lineage: Bacteria > Bacillati > Actinomycetota > Actinomycetes > Micrococcales > Microbacteriaceae > Microbacterium > Microbacterium sp. ZW T2_14. The sequence continues at coordinate 19,289 of NZ_JBJDRK010000050.1, forward strand.
TGCGGGCGGGGACCAGTGCGGACGCCGTGCCGACCACGACCGCGAACACGAGGATGGCGGCGAGACCGGGCCACGGCACGTGGAAACCCCAGTACTGCGTCGCGCTGCCGTCCGCGGTGAGGGCCACGACGAGAGCCGCGGCTCCCACCCCGAGGACGAGGCCCGCCACACCCCCGAGAGCGCCGAGCGTGGTGCCCTGCAGCAGGATCATCCGCGAGAGATCACCGCGGTTCGCCCCGACGCTCGCGGCGACGGCGAGCGACCGCTGCTGCCGCCGCGCGGCCACCGCGAATGCGGCACCGGCGAGCATGACCACCACGTACGCGGCGAAGAGCCCGCCCGCCGCGACGACCAGCAGCGTGGGCCAGATGTTCATCCACTCGTCGAGCACCGAGCCGCGCACTTCGTGGCGCAGCACCGTGGGCGGGTCCAGGATCACGGCACGCGAGTAGGCCACGACGCCGTCCTCGTTGAGCGCCTGCACGTCCTCCCACGACAGCGTGGTCGCGGGCAGATACCATCGCCGCTCGCCGCCGATCACCTCGCGCATCGCAGCGGTGCCCGGCAGGAACACCGCGCTGGCGGCATCGGGAAGGGTCGCGGCATCGAGCGTTCCGACGATCTCGAACGTGCCGGCGCCGTCCGCCAACGTCAGCTCGCCGCCGATCTGAACGCCCAGCCGCTCGAGGGTCGCCGGCGTCACCATCACCTCACCCGCGTCGGCGGGGCGCTCGCCGTCGACCAGGTCGAGGGCCCCCGAGAAGCGGGGATCCCAGGCTTCGCCCGTCCACGCGCCGATCAGGCCCAGACCGTCGGGCGTCTCGATGCGCGCGCTCGCGGTGGTCAGCAGGATCGTCTCGGTGCCGGCCGGCAGCGCGCTGATCGGGTCGTCGGCGACCGCCCCCTCGGGCATCGCCCAGCTGCCGTCCTCGTCCGCGGGGTAGCCCGTCCACTGCGGCTGGGTGGGAGCCTGCCAGAATCCCTCGCCCGCGATGCCGGCGGGAGCGACCCACGCCTGCATCTCGCCCAGCTCGGCCCGCACCCTGTCTTCGGGTGTGCCGAGGCTGCTCGCCGCGTAGATGCCGTAGGCGGTCATCGCGGCGATGGGGAGTGCGACCAGAGTGACGATGAGCAGGCTCGACAGCCGGGTGCGGCGCACCTGGCGGCGAGCCAGCCGCACGGCGACGCGCCACCGCGACCATCCGCCCGCGCGGAGACGCGGGGGAGCGGCATCCGGCTCCGTGCTCGCGGCGACAGGGGCCTCGAGAACCTCGGTCACCGTGCCGCCGTCCGGGAGGAGCGGAGGAGAAGGGCGGAAGGGAGGAGGCTCCGGCGCGGATCCGTCCTCCCCCCCGTCACAACTCCTCCGCTCGTGACGCCCTGCGCCGCCGGTCCTTCGCTCGTGACGGGCTGCGCCGCCGGAGTGCGGCGAGCTCACCGCACCTCCCCGGCCAGCAGCGACTCCGCGCCGGCGCGGCGGGACTCGTCGATGATCCGGCCGTCGCGCAGGAACACGATGCGGTCGGCGAAGGCGGCATGGCGGGCTTCATGGGTGACCAGGATGCCGGCGGCTCCGGCATCCACCCGCGCACGGAGCATCTTCAGCACCAGCTCTCCCGTGACGGAGTCCAGTGCGCCGGTCGGCTCGTCGGCGAGGATCAGGCGCCGCCCGCCCACGACGGCGCGGGCGATCGCGACGCGCTGCTGCTGGCCGCCCGAGAGATCGTCCGGGTACGCGTCCCCTTTGGCATCCAGCCCGACGGAGGCGAGCGCGTCGCGCCCCGCCCGCCGCGCCACCCGGGCACGGAAGCCGTCGAGCTCGAGGGGCAGCGTCACGTTCTCGAGCGCCGTGAGCGTCGGGATGAGGTTGAAGTCCTGGAACACGAAGCCCAGCGACCGCCGCCGCAGCCGTGCCAGCTCCCGGGGCGACTGCTCGCTGAGGTACGCGCCCTCGATCACCACCTCGCCCGTCGTCGGTGTCGTGAGCCCGCCCGCGATGGTGAGGAGCGTGGACTTGCCGGATCCGGACGGTCCCATCACGGCGACGAGCTCGCCCGGCCGCACCTCGAAGTCCACGCCCGACAATGCCGAGACGGCTGTCGCGCCGGTGCCGTACTGCTGCGTGACGCCGATGAGCTGCAGCACTGCGTCGGTCAACGCGCCGCTCCCGTGGCGGAGGGCGTCTCGTCTCGCTTCGCCTGCTCGGCGAGCGGGTCCTTGGCCGGGCGCCCGCGGCGCGGCTTCTCGGTCGAGAGCTCCAGAGACATGGCGTGATGGGGATGCAGCGCCAGGCGCTGCTCGGAATGGTCGAGCCAGCGCACCTCGGCCTCGGCGGCGAAGATCATGGAATCCACGACGAGCGACCAGGCGAGCTCCTCCGGGCCGTCCGGATTGGCGCCGGCGTACTTCGCGCGATTCAGCTCCTGCAGCTGCGCCAGCGACGCCCGTCGCTGCGTCTGGACGATGGCCGACACGTCCACGCCCGGCAGCGTCGCCGCGACGGCCAGCTTGATGGCGAGCTCGTCGCGGGTGCCCTGCGTGCGCTGGACCGGCGAGGCGAGCCACGAGCGCACCTCGTCGGCTCCGGCATCCGTGATCTGCCAGTAGACGTGACCGTGGTCGTCGACGTCGCCCTTCTCGACGAGTCCGTCGCGCTCCAGGCGATCGAGCGTGTTGTAGATCTGGCCCACGTTGAGCGGCCAGGTGGACCCGGTGCGGCGGTCGAACTCGGCGCGCAGCTGGTAGCCGTAGCACGGGCCCTGGTCGAGGATCGCGAGCAGGCTCTGACGAACGGACATGGGTTCTCCTTCGGGGCGGAGCGTCGGCGGCAGGCTAGAAGCGCAGCGCGTCGATCACGTTCGAGCGGACGGCGACCAGAGCCGGGATGAAGCCGGCCAGGGCACCGATGACGACGGCGGCGACGAGCCCGGTGACGGCCGCGCGCATCGGGAACGGGGGAACGTCCTGCATGCCCTGGAACATGTCGAGCACGAACGGGGCCTTGAGGATCGCGACGGCGATCGCGATGCCGACGACGCCGGCGACAGCCGTCGCCACGACGGACTCGAGCATCACCGACGAGAAGATGCGGCTTCCGGTCGCTCCGAAGCTGCGGCGGACGCCGATCTCGCGGATGCGCTGGCGCATGGCGACGAGCTGGATGTTGACCAGTCCCAGACCGCCGAGCAGCAGCACGAGCCCCGCGATCCCGCCGGTGACCAGCTCGAACGTCTGGGCGTATTGCGCCTGATCCGGTCGGGACGCCCAGTCGGTGCGGCTCACCGTGACGTCCACGCCGTCGAGACCCGCGCGGAGGTCGGCGGCGAGCGCCGGGCCGATGTCCGCTGCCATCTCTTCGGGCACCCACGCCTCCCACATGACCGTCGTATCGGCGGGAAGGATGCCGCGGCGCGCGGTGTAGTCGGCGTAGAGCATCGTCATGTGCTTGTCCTGGTCGCCGGCGTACTCCCGCGGCGTCACGCCGACCACGGTGTACGACCCGCCGACGTCCCCCTGGAGCTGCAGTGCGAAGCCGGTCGCGAGCGCGGGACTGCCGTACACCTCCCACAGCGCCTCGGTGATGACGACCGGGGGAGAGGCGAGCTCGGCGTCGTCATCGGTGAACCAGCGACCCTCGAGGAGCGGTGTGCGGTGGATCACCGGATAGGCCGGGTCGACGAGGCGCGTCGACACCTGTCGCACCTGCTCGGGCGTCTGCAGCGGCAGCATGACGGGGTCGACGATCCGGGTGAAATGCGAGAACTCGTACCGCTCGGCCACGCGATCGACGTGCGCCCCGAACTCCTCCCAGTCCATCGGCGCCCCGTCGGTGCTGTTCGCCATGAACTGGATCGTCGCCGGGCGACCGCCGAAACGATCGGACTGCTCGGTCATCTGCTGCTGCTGATACTCGCTCAGCGCGACGACCGCGGTGATCGCTCCGACCGACACCGCGATGCCGATGAGGCTCAGCAGCACGCGCAGCTTGTGATGGCGGATCTCGGACCACGCCTCACCCAGCGCACCGACCAGGCCGCTCACGAGGCCACCTCGAGCGAGTCGGCTTCTGCCGCGGGCTCGGCTTCGCTCCCGTCGTCGACGCTCGCTGCCAGCCCCGACGCGTCCGCTGCTGCCGCGTTGGCGGGCACGTCGAGGGCGAAGGCGGTGAGCACGCCGGCATCCAGCCGGTAATGGCGGCGGGCCCGGGCCGCGACGTTGAGGTCGTGGGTGATCGTGACCAGCGCCGCGTCGGCCTCGGAGGCGATCTCGTCGAGCAGGGACATCACGGATGCCCCGGTCTCGACGTCGAGCGCGCCCGTGGGCTCGTCCGCCAGGATGAGCGCCGGCCGGCGCACCAGGGCCCGGGCGATCGCGACGCGCTGCTGCTCGCCGCCGGAGAGCTGCTCCGGGGTGGACTCGATGCGGTGACCGAGTCCGACCCGCTCCAGCATGCGGGTCGCCGCCGTGCGGCGTGTCCAGAAGTCGCGCCCGCGGGCGTACCCGAGCGGCATCATCACGTTCTCGAGCGCGGTGCGCCCGGCGAGCAGGTTGAACTGCTGGAAGACGAATCCGACGTTGCGTCCGCGCAGCCGGTCGAGCCGGGCCTTGCGCATGCGGCGCACCGGCTCGCCGCGGAACGCGACGCTGCCCTCAGAGGGCGCGTCGAGCATGCCCATGAGGTTGAGAAGCGTGGATTTGCCCGAGCCGCTGCGCCCGACGATGGCGACGTGGTCTCCCGCGGCGATCTCGAGGTCGATGCCGCGGAGGATGTCGAGGCGCGTGTCATCGGGCAGGATCACGTGCTTGGCGACCCCGTCGAGGCGGACGAGGCTCACCAGTTCCATCCCTGCGGCTCGCAGTACTCGCCGCCCATGCCGTCGTCGTAGCAGACCGGCTCGTCCTCGGCGGCGCTTCCGGGAACGTACTGGCGCACCTGCTCGCCCGCTTCCAGGCCGCTCGTGACCTCGACGATGGTGCCGTCGTTCACGCCGAGCGCGACATCCCGCTCCTCCAGTTCGCCCTGGCCGGAATCGACCCACACCACGCCGGTGCCGTCCCCGCCCTTGACCGCGGTGGTCGGCACGACCAGCACGTCCGATACGGTGCCGAGGTCGATGTCCAGCTGCGCCTGCAGGCCCGCGAACACCGTCTGGTCCGAGGGCACCGCGCACGTCACTGTCGTGGTGCCGTCCTCGGCGACCTCGACCTTCAGGCCGGTGCACGTGAAGGGCGCCGGACCGCCCTGGATCGTCACCGCCCCTTCGGCGGGTGCTCCCTGCAGGCGGTAGAGCTGCACCGGCTCGACAGTGGCCTGTACGTGATACCGGGCCGGCGTGAGCTTCGCCAGCTCGCCACCGATGGACGCGGGCTGACCCTTGACGACAGCGAGCTCGGTGATGTCGCCGGCCTCGGCCGCGACGACGTCGACGTTCTTCACCGGGTCCGCCTGCTTGATGGTGAAGAGCTTCTGCCCTGCCGCCACCGCCTGGCCCTCCGAGACGTGTACGGCGGTGACGGTCCCGTCGATCTCGGATCGGACGGGGTACGCGGCATCCCTCGCGATCGTCCCCGGGAGGCTCAGCGCGTTGGCGACCTCGCCCTTGTCGACGACCACCACGGGGTCGGAGATCTGCGCGCTGGGCTCCACAGCGGCGGCGGGCGCCTGATCCGGGAAGAACGCGATCTTCACGAGTGCGACTGCTGCCGCACCGAGGATGACCACCATCAGGATCGGGAAGATCCATCGCCGCCAGACAACCATGTCGTACCTCTCCGTAGGGGGCATACCGAGTATGTAGTCACCGAGTATATGCATACTCGGAATGCATGCACCGGATGCCGCGGCCCGGCGCGCCGGGTTCGACCGGGCGCATCCACACCCAGCGCACACCAAGGTCACGGGTGGATAACATAGGCAGGTATGCCTGGGGCCATGCGCCCGGGCAGCATCGGCGGCGTCGCAGCCGCACCCGAAAGCCTGAAGATGGAGACACTCCGTGGCCAACCCCCTCGAGAAACTGCTTCGCGCCGGTGAGGGTCGCATCCTCCGGCGGCTCCAGCAGGTCGTGAAGGCCGTCGGCGCCTTGGAAGAGGACTACGAGCACCTCACCGACGAAGAGCTCCGAGGCGAGACCGCGGAGCTGCGGGCGCGCTACCAGGCGGGCGAGACCCTCGACCAGCTGATGCCCGAGGCGTTCGCCGCCGTCCGGGAGGCCGCCAAGCGCACGCTCGGCCAGCGCGCCTACGACGTGCAGATCATGGGCGGCGCGGCCCTTCACCTCGGCAACATCGCCGAGATGAAGACCGGTGAGGGCAAGACGCTCACCGGTGCGTTCCCCGTGTACCTGAACGCGATCGCCGGCGAGGGCGTCCACGTCGTCACCGTCAACGACTACCTCGCGTCGTATCAGTCCGAGCTGATGGGCCGCATCTACCGCGCTCTGGGCATGACCACCGGCACGATCGTCGCCGGACAGACGCCCGAAGTGCGCCGCGAGCAGTACAACGCCGACATCACGTACGGCACCAACAACGAGTTCGGCTTCGACTACCTGCGCGACAACATGGCGTGGCGCAAGGAAGACCTCGTGCAGCGCGGGCACTTCTACGCGATCGTCGACGAGGTCGACTCGATCCTCATCGACGAAGCCCGCACCCCGCTCATCATCTCGGGGCCGTCGTCGGGCGAGGCGAACCGCTGGTTCGTCGAGTTCGCGAAGATCGCCAAGACGCTCGAGCCCGGTGCCGACTACGAGGTCGACGAGAAGAAGCGCACCATCGGCGTGCTCGAGCCCGGCATCGAGAAGGTCGAGGACTACCTCGGCATCGACAACCTGTACGAGTCGGCGAACACCCCGCTCATCTCGTTCCTGAACAACTCGATCAAGGCGCTCGCCCTCTTCAAGCGCGACACCGACTACGTCGTGATGAACGACGAGGTCATGATCGTCGACGAGCACACCGGCCGCATCCTCGTGGGCCGTCGCTACAACGAGGGCATCCACCAGGCGATCGAGGCCAAGGAGGCCGTTCCGGTCAAGGCCGAGAACCAGACCCTCGCGACGGTCACCCTGCAGAACTACTTCCGCCTGTACGACAAGCTCGCCGGCATGACCGGTACCGCCGAGACCGAGGCGGCAGAGTTCATGTCGACGTACCAGCTCGGCGTCGTGCCGATCCCGACCAACAAGCCGATGATCCGCAAGGACCAGTCGGATCTCGTCTACAAGAACGAGACGGCGAAGTTCGCGCAGGTCGTAGAAGACATCGCTCGACGGCACGAGACCGGCCAGCCGGTGCTGGTCGGCACCGTCAGCGTCGAGAAGAGCGAGTACCTGTCGCGCCTGCTCGCGAAGAAGGGCATCAAGCACGAGGTCCTGAACGCCAAGAACCACGCGCGGGAGGCCGAGATCGTCGCCCGCGCAGGGCGGCTCGGCGCCGTGACCGTCGCCACCAACATGGCCGGCCGCGGCACCGACATCATGCTCGGCGGCAACGCCGAGTTCCTCGCGGTTCAGGAGCTCAAGGCTCAGGGCCTCGACCCGGAAGAGACGCCGGAGGAGTACGAGGCCGCCTGGACCTCGGTCTACGAGGAGACCCGCGACCGCGTCGCGTCGGAGGCCACCAAGGTCGTCGAAGCCGGCGGCCTGTACGTCCTCGGCACCGAGCGCCACGAATCGCGCCGCATCGACAACCAGCTGCGAGGCCGCTCCGGCCGTCAGGGCGACCCCGGCGAGAGCCGGTTCTACCTGTCGCTGACCGACGACCTCATGCGCCTGTTCCAGTCCGGCGCCGCCGAGGCGATCATCGCCCGCACGAACTTCCCCGACGACGTCGCGATCGAGTCGGGCATGGTCACGCGTGCGATCAAGTCGGCGCAGAGCCAGGTCGAGGCGCGCAACGCCGAGATCCGCAAGAACGTCCTCAAGTACGACGACGTGCTCAACCGGCAGCGCGAGGCGATCTACTCCGACCGGCGCCATATCCTGCAGGGCGATGACATCGCCGACCGCGTGCAGCACTTCATCGAAGACGCCATCAACACCGTCATCGACGACCACACCGGGTCGGGACACAGCGAGAACTGGGACTTCGACGCGCTGTGGACCGAGCTGAAGACGCTCTACCCGGTCGGTGTCACGATCGACGAGGTCGTGGCCGAGGCGGCGGGACGCAAGGGCGGCATCACCGCCGACGGCCTCAAGCGCGAGATCCTCTCCGACGCGCGCATCGCGTACGAGAAGCGCGAGACCACGCTCGGCGAGGCGGCGACGCGCGAGCTCGAGCGTCGCGTGGTGCTGCAGGTGCTGGACCGCCGCTGGCGCGACCACCTGTACGAGATGGACTACCTCAAGGACGGCATCGGCCTGCGCGCCATGGCCCAGCGCGACCCGCTGATCGAGTACCAGCGCGAGGGCTACCAGATGTTCCAGGCGATGATGGGGCAGATCAAGGAGGAGTCGGTCGGCTACCTCTACAACCTCGAGGTCGAGGTGCGCCGTCAGGGCGAAGCCGGCGCCGAGCAGGTCACCCAGGTGGAGGCCAAGGGCCTCGGTGCGCAGCCCGTCGAGGCGCAGCGCCTCCAGTACACGGCGGCGAACGACGCCGGCGAGGTCGAGGTGCGCAACGACCGCGGCCAGGTGGAGCAGGCGGCGACGCGGCTGCGTCAGGCCGCCGCAGCCGCGGCGGCCACCCCGGCACAGCCGCAGCAGGCGCCGGCGGCCGAGCCGCAGCGCGGTGCCTTCGGCCAGCGGACGGATGCCGAGGCACCTGCCGCACAGCAGGCACCGCTGAACCGGGCCCAGCGTCGCGCCGCCGAGCAGCGCAAGAAGTAACGGGCGCGCGACCCGGCGTCCGACGCCGGGTCGCGGCATCCGCTCGGTGCGACCGCGCCTCCGGCTCCTGCCGCACCGACTCACGCGGTTCTGTCGATGCGCGCCGGAGGGCCGGTTCTCGGCAGCCGGTGTGAGGCCGCGCCGGCCGGGCCACGTGGCGGCCATTGGCCCCTGCCGGCCGCGGATATCCTGAAGCGATGAGTCCCCTCCGCACCCTCGACCAGTCGAGCAAGCTCCAGAACGTTCTCTACGAGATCCGTGGGCAGGCACTGGCCGAGGCCGACCGGCTGGAGGACGAGGGCTACTCGATCCTCAAGCTCAACACCGGCAACCCGGCGGTGTTCGGCTTCGAGGCGCCGTTCCAGATCGTGCGCGACATGATCGAGGCCGTGCCGCACGCGCACGGCTACAGCGACAGCAAGGGAATCATGTCGGCCCGGCGCGCCGTGGTGTCGCGGTACGAGCAGGTGCCCGGCTTCCCGCAGTTCGATCCCGACGACGTCTACCTCGGCAACGGCGTCTCGGAGCTCATCACGATGACGATGCAGGCGCTGCTCGACGAGGGCGACGAAGTCCTCATCCCGGCGCCCGACTATCCGCTGTGGACCGCGATGACGAGCCTCGCCGGGGGAACCCCGGTGCACTACCGCTGCGACCCCGACGACGACTGGCAGCCGGATCTCGAAGACATCCGCGCGAAGGTGACACCGCGCACCAAGGCCATCGTAGTGATCAACCCGAACAACCCCACGGGTGCTGTGTACAGCCGTGAGGTGCTCCAGGGTCTCGTCGAGATCGCCCGCGAGAACTCGCTGCTGCTCCTGTCGGATGAGATCTACGACCGCATCCTCTTCGACGACGCCGAGCACATCCCGCTCGCGACGCTGGCTCCCGATCTGCTGTGTCTCACGTTCAACGGCCTCTCGAAGACCTACCGGGTGGCGGGCTACCGCTCCGGCTGGCTCGTCATCACCGGTCCCAAGAAGCACGCGGCGGGCTTCCTCGAGGGGATCCAGCTGCTCGCTTCGACACGTCTGTGCCCCAATGTCCCCGCGCAGCACGCGGTGCAGGCGGCGCTGTCAGGAGTGCAGTCCATCGACGCTCTCATCGCCCCCGACGGTCGCCTGCACGAACAGCGGGATGCCGCGTGGGAAGGCCTCGAGCGCATCCCCGGTGTGACGTGCTCCAAGCCGAGGGGCGCGCTCTACGCGTTCCCGCGGCTCGACCCGAACGTGTACGAGATCCGGGACGACGCGAAGCTCGTCTACGACTTCCTCGTCGCCGAGCATGTGCTGCTGGTCCAGGGGACGGGCTTCAACTGGCCCACTCCCGACCATCTGCGCATCGTCACGCTGCCGGAGGCCCGCGTGCTGTCGGAGGCGATCGAGCGTCTCGGCAACTTCCTGTCGTCGTACAAGCAGTGAGTGCCGGCGCGCAGTGAGGCGTAGGGTGCCGCGGGCCGCGGCATCCGTCAAGACCCTCGCCGGAGGCCGAAGCGCGACATAGCGTCGCGGCATGTCCATCGAACTGAACCAGCCGGCGCTGCGCCATGCGCGAGCGCTCATCCGGGACGGCAAGGTCGTGCGCGACGAACGCGACGATTGGTCGGAAGCGGCCCCCACTGCCGACGAGGAGAACTCGTTCATCGAGCGAGAAGGGTGGACCGAGTACTCCCACTGGCACCTCGGGGTCGACCGTCGCGAGAACGCGGAGACGAAGCAGGCGTACTCGTTCCCGATCGGGGACTTCACGCGCGTGCACCGGTCGGGCGTCATCTCGGCCGAGAGCCGCGCCGGCCAGTACGACCACGACGAGATCCGCGACGCGCTGCGAGCCCTCCTCGAGCTCATCGACAAGGACGAGCGGGACTGACGCCGGGGCTGACGACGGGGCCGGCCACATCGTCGGGGCCGGCTCCGCCGCCGGGTCGGTGTGCCGCGTCTTCCGCGGCGAGGCGTACCGGTGTCAGAGCAGCGCGAGCGAGGTGGCGCGCCAGCGCCCGTCCATGCCCTCGATGCGCACGGCGAGCGCCCGCGTGCGCGCGGGACCGCGGACCACGACGACCGCTTCGATGATGCCGTCGGCGGGCGAGGACTGATGCACCGACAGGATCGCGTGCACGGGTCGCTTCGCTGCCACGCCTCGGGCGCTGCGCGCGCGCGTCGCCAGATTGGCCCGTGCGAGGAGCTTGCGGTAGGCGTCTTCGGTGAGCCAGCGCCCCAGCTGGTCGACCTCGCGCACGCCGGCGAAGACTTCGAGAACGCCGACGGTGAGGTTGCGGAGGAACGGATCGGGTGCGGGGAGCGCGGTGGAGGGTGTCCGCTGCGGCGCGAAGAACTCTGCGAGCTGCGTGCTTCGGAACGCCTGGGGTGCGCGGGCTGTGGCCGCGGGCTTCGTTGCCATGGGTGCCTATCTCGACAGGGGGATGTCTTCCGGACAGTAGAACACACGGCGAACTCACAGGAAAATCGCCGGCACGAACCTGTGGATAACTCGGAGGCCGATCCGCGCCAGTGCCCTACTCTCACTGAGTGCGCTGGGACCGGTTCTTCGACGACCTCGAGGATCAGCTCGCGTCCGAGTGGGAGGCCGAACGGGCCGCGCTCGACACCGAGGCCGAGCGTCTGCGGCTCTCGCGGGTCCAGCTCTCGGAGCGGCTGAGCCTCCTGAGCGCACGGGATGCGGCGGCACCCGCCGTGGCGTCCTTCGACCTCGCCGACGGCGCGACCCTGCGGGCGTCCGTGACGGGAGTGGGAGCCGACTGGGTCGCCCTCGCGCTCGCCGAAGGCCCCGGCGGGGCGGTCGTGGTGCCCTTCGCGGCGATCTCGGCGATCGGGATGCCGCACGCCGACCTGCTGCGCACCGCTCGGCCGGCGCCGCCGAGGTCGCCCCTCGCCGATCGGCTCACCTTCGGCTTCGTGCTGCGGGATCTCGTCCGGCGCCGCGCCGGCGTCGCGGTGCATCTCGTCGCGGGGCGCGTGCTCACCGGCACGATCGACCGCGCCGGCGCAGACCACCTCGACATCGCCCTGCATGAGCCGGGTGCGCCGCGGCGCACCGACGCGGTCGCGGGCTACCGTCTGGTGCCGTTCAGCGCCGTCGCCTGGATCCGCGCGGACGAGGCTCCCGCACTGCCCTGACGGCCGTCGGCGCTGCCCTCACCTGGCTGCTTCGGCGCCGGTCCGCGCCGACGGGGGCCGGGGCTCGGCACCCGTCGCGCCGGATCATCGCCCGCGGCCCGGCTCAGTCGGTCTTGCGGACGAAGCCGCCGCCCCAGAGCTCGGGGAAGCTCGCGGTCTGCGACTGGCGCCACAGGGCCATCCGCCGCGCCTCCTCCGCCTGCTCGTCGAGGTATTCGTCCACGCTCGCGGCCTCCACGCGCCAGCGCGCCGGCGCACCGACGCGCAACCCACGCAGGCGACCCTCGAGCACCAGTTCCATGACCTCGTCGACGGAGACGCCGAGCACCTCGCCCACCTGGGCGGGGGCGAGCAGACGCACGTTCGACGTCGGGTCATCGGACATGCCCCCATTATGGACCCGCCTCCGGGGTACGGGCCGGGCCCGGTGCGCCCTGTGGATAACGCGCGACGCCGTCTCGCGGAGTCGGCGACGATGGACCCATGACGGCCCACAGCGACCCTGTCCGCACGCCGCGACGCGCCTTCTGGGGCGACGCGCGGTTCTTCCTCGGCGTGCTGCTGGTGGCGGCATCCGTCGTCGGTGTGTGGCTGGTGGTCTCGGCTGCGCGGCAGACGGTGCCGGTGTATGCGGCGGCACACACCATCGTGCCCGGCGAGGCGATCGGCGCCGGTGATCTCAAGGTGGTCGACGTCGCACTCGGACCGCTCGCGGGTACCTACCTCACAGCCGATGACCTCCCCGAGGCGCAGGTCGCGACGCGCACGATCGAGGCGGGCGAACTCGTGCCCGCGGCATCCGTCGGCGATCCGTCCGCCGCCCGCACCACGAGCGTCGTCGTGCGCAGCGCCGTCGACGTGCCGGCGTCCGTCGAGGCGGGCACCGTGGTCGAACTGTGGTCGGCGCCACTCCTCGAGCAGGGCGCATACGACGAGCCCCGGATCCTCGTCGCCGACGCCACGGTGGTCTCGGTGACCCGCGACGACTCCATGATGGGCGGCGGTGCGGCCGCCCTCGAGCTCGTCATTCCGCGGGCCGATGTGCCGGCGACCCTCGCCGCGATGGCGGACGAATCGGCGCTGTCGATCGTGCCGACGACGGGCGCCGGGTCGTGAAGGTCGTCGTCGCCGTCGACGGGGCGGCTCTCCTCGTCGACGGGCTGCGCCGCGAGGGCATCGACGTCATCGCGGAGGTCGGCGCCGCGGCGCCGGCTCTTGCGGCGACCGACGGGATGCTGGGCGCCGACGCCGAGACGCTGCTGCGGGCGCTCGCCGATGCCGACGCCCTGATCGTCACGGTGTCGCGGGCGACGATGTCGCCCACCGTCGTCGCGGTGTGCGATCGCGCGGGGACGCGCGTCGTGCCGCTCGTCGAGGACGCGGCGGGGGAGCGCGTGGCGGCGGCCTGCGGGCTGGAGGCGCCGCTGAGCCGTCACGCCGAGCCATGG
>NZ_JBJDRK010000051.1:0-30805 GCF_044987405.1 Microbacterium sp. ZW T2_14
GGTCAGGGCGCAGCCGTCCGCGGCCGCAGGCGGCTCGGACACCCCGCTCGGCTCGGCGGCCGCGGACGGCTGCGCCCTGACCTCTGCGAGGACGCGATCCCACACCCTCTCGGGCGGCGTCTCGAGCTCACCGAGAGTCACCGTGGAACGGCCGACCGCCACGGCGTGCTCGAGCTCAGCCAGCTCGATCGAGCACGCGTCGCACGTCGCGAGGTGTTCGTGCTCGGCATCCGTCACCGCTTCTCCGACGGCGATGAGCGCGAGGCGCTCGGGGTCAAGGTGCGACATACGACACCTCCAATCGGTCGCGCAGTCGGGTGAGGCTTCGGCGGATGTGACTCTTCACGGTACCCAGCGGCATGTCGAGGCGCGTCGCGATCTGCTGGTGGGTGAGGTCGTCGTAGAACGCCAGCCGCACCACGCGCTGCGCGTCGGGCTCGAGTCGGTCGATCTCGTCGGCGAGCAGCAGCCGGTCTCCGAGGTCGATGTCGGACGAGATGGTCTCGTCGTCGGTGACGGCGAAGCGCTGCAGCTTCTCCTGCAGCTCGCGCACACGCCGACGCGTCTCCAGCGTGTCGGCGATGCGGCGGCGGGTGATCGTGACGAGCCACGTCGACAGCCGGCCCTTGGCCGGGTCGTACGATGCGCGGGATGTCCACGCCGACACGAACGTCTTCTGTGTCACGTCCTCCGCATCCCCTCTGTCGCCGAGCACTCGCAGCGCGAGGGTGAACACGATCGGCGACCATCGCCGGTAGATCTGCTCGAGGGCGCGCTCGTCACCGGCGGCGAAACGGCCGCACAGCTCGCGCTCTTCCTCGTCGTCCACGCTGGTTCCCCTCTGGTCGGCCGGCGCCATCGCCGGCTCACATGATCGGGGTCGCGATGGCGACCACGTTATCCGCGTATCGGCCGGTGCGGGAGTCGAACTGCCCACCGCAGGTGATCAGCACGAGGTTCCGGGTGCCCGATCGGGCGAACAGCTCGTCGACCGGGAGGTCCGCCTTCGGGTAGTACGTGACGCTCTGCACCTGGTACCGGCGCACCTCGCCCGCAGCATCCGTCACCTCCACGATCTCGCCCGCAGGGAGATCGCGCAGCCGGCTGAGCGGGCCGATCGGGTACTGCGGTGCGTCGACGTGGGCCGAGATCACGATATTGCCGTCGGATGCCGCGGGGTCGGCGCCGAAGCGGTACCACCCGCCGATCGCGGGGTCGACCGGGAGCTCCATGAAACCCCCGGCCTCCACGCCGACGGGCACCACCGGGATGTCGACGTCGATGGAGGCGGCGACCACCCGGACCGGCGGCACAGGAAGCCGCGCGGGAAGAGGGGTGGCCGCCGCGATGGGCACCTCGACGGCGAGCGTCGGGCGCGGCGTGACCTTCGCCGACGCCGTCGCCGTCGGTGCCGGCGCTGACGGGGCGGCCCCTGGGGACGAGCCGCACGCCGTCAGCGCAAAGGCGATCGCAAGAGATGCTCCGGCTCCTGCGATCGCCCTGCTCATGTTGCGGAACCTCAGCGGCGTGCCCGGCTGCGCACGACGACGAGAGCGGATGCCGCGACCGCCGCCGCGACGACGAGACCGCCGATCGCCCACATCGACTGCTGGAACAGGTCGCGCTGCGCCAGCTGGCCACCCGTCCCGGAGTTCACGCCGTCCGGCGCCGAGTGCAGGCCGGTGATCGTCTGCACCGCAAGCCCAAGGTTGTCGTCCTCGAGACTCCCCCACGCGTACGCGATGGTGAGCACGCCCTCCTGAACGTCGACGGGCGCCGGGCCGATCACGGGATCGGTGGTGCCGGTCGCGGCCACGGAGGCCTCGATGGTTCCGGCGGGCAGGTTCAGGGTCGCCTCTTCAGGATTGGCGAGGGCGGTGATGACCGCCGTCCCGCCGGCGAGCACATCCACCGCTGGTGCGGCCGCGTCGTGCCGCACGGTGAGCCGGCCCTCCCCCGCCGCCGTGGGCGACGTGTCGTTGACGTAGGGAGTCACGGTCGGCGAGCCGGACGCGTTGAGGTGCGCGACGGCCGTGTAGTTCTTGCCGGCCTCGAGCGTGAGCGTCACCGGGCCGAGCACGGGTGCGCTGTCGTCGGTGGCGTCGGTCGCGGTGAGGGCGACCTCATAGGCGCCCGCGGGCAGGTCCAGGGGGCCTGCCAGGTCCCCCGGCTGGAAGTCGTCGAGCGTGAGTGCGCCGTTGACGTACACATCGACGGGCGTGTCGGGTATGCCGTGCAGGACCGAGAGCACGGCGTTGCCGTTCGTGGCTGCGGTTGCGGGGATGCCCACACTGAGTGCGGCGACAATGCCGGCGGCGATTCCCGCGAGAACCTTCTTTCGCACAGTCTTCCTCCTTCTCTGAGCGGCCGGTCGCCGCCTGTTGAAGAGTGATTCCTGCGGAAGAGGGAGTTCGGATGCAGGCGGCACGAAGTCTTCTCGGTGAGCGGCGGGCGTCGTCACATCTCGTCACGGCCCGACACGCTCCGTCACCCTCGCCCGGTTCGCGAGAAGCGCGCCTACCGTGGAGTCATCGCGGCGATCCGGGCGGTCCCGGGCTCCGGTTCATACCCGGCAGCGTTGCGGGTTCGACTCCCGCCGTCGCGTCGATGGTCGAAGGGCCGGGATCCCCGGGACACCTGGATGGCGGCTTCAGCGTTCTCGGCCGAAGGGCGTTTGCCCACAGTCTCTGCCCACACTTTTCGTGTGCATGGCTGTGGACGACTGCGGCTGCCTGCAGCTTTGAGCGGTTCGGTGGGCTCAGGCTTTGTCGGGGTTCTGGACCTCGGTATGGAGGACCCCCTGCGCCGCGTCAGAGCCGGCGCGGCCTCCGCCGTAGCCGCGCAGTACAAACGCCGCTCCCACAGCGATGACCGCCCCGAGTATCGGCCCGGCGATGTAGACCCAGTAGCCGGTGAAGTCCCCGGCGACAAGGTCTGGTCCGAAGGTGCGGGCGGGGTTCATCGACGCGCCCGAGATCGGGCTGCCCCATAGTCCCGCCAGGGCGATGTAGGAGCCGACGCCGATGGCGCCGATGATGCCGATGTTCTGCGCACCCGAGGCTGTGCCCAGGATGACGCTCACGAGGCCGAAGGTGAGCACTGTCTCCATCGTGAACGCCGACCAGTCCGAATAGCCGTCGGCAGGGTAGTTGGACCCGAACGATGACGAGACCCCGATAACCAGGGTGAGGAACCACGCTGCCAGAGCGGCGCCGGCGAGCTGGACGATGATGTAGCCAGGCACCCGGCGCCACGGAAAGTCACCGCGCAGCGAGAACGCCAGCGTCACCGCAGGGTTCAGGTGCGCGCCGGACACTTTGCCCATGAACAGGATGATGGCCAGCACCATCAGGCCCGGGGCGACCACCGCGGCGCCGCGGTCGATGGTGTCGGGAAACGCCTCGCCCATCATCCCGCCACCCGCGGCGACCAGGACAAGGAAGAACGTCCCCAGAAACTCTGAGACCAGCCGCCGCCACTCCTGCTTCCCATCCTGGAAGTCGGTCATCGGCTGAATCACCTCAGCCTCGAACCATCGGTCGAAGCGGCCCCTGGCCGCCTGAGACTCCTCCGCCATCAGCTACCCCGTTCGTCAACAAGACTCATGCGGCGCCAGGGGCTCGAGTGTGCGAGAACTCGACGTCGGCAGTGGCGAGCATAGGGGGGAGACCTGCGGAGGACAAGACGTCGTGTTAGCGACCACGTGGCACTCCGCATCGACCACCGCCATCGCGGCGAGAAGATCTCGATCGACGCCACCGTGCCCGATTCCTATGGCGCCCCGACCCAGTTCGACTCCCGCCGTCGGGTGGACGGCAGCGGTCCTGCTGGGTGCGAACCGCTCGCGGCGGGTGAGGCGACGGATGCCGCGCCCGGGCGAACCCGGCGCGGCATCCGTCCCGCGTGCTCCGTTCGGTCAGAGCCCGAAATGGTCGAGCATACGACCGACCACCTCGGCCCGCTGTTCGGCGGTGGCCAGTTGCTCGAGGCCGAAACCGAAGAGCAGCGTGTCCTCGGTGGCGGTCACGGACGCGAGCTCCGCGAGGCCGTCCGAGCGCTCCCAATCCGAGAGATTGTCCGGGCTGCCCTCGGGGGCGCCGAGCAGCTGCCAGGCACCCAGCCCTTCCTCGAAGCCCTCGGCCTGGGAGGTGCCGGCCGTGCTGACCAGCTTCGTGTCGTCGATGATGGCGCCGAGGCCGCCCGTCGCCGGGTCGGTCACGTAGCTCACGACGACCTCCACCTGGCCGCCTGCGTACGCACTCAGGTCGTACGAGACCGGCATCCAGAGCGAAGAGCCGGTCAGGGCGTTCCAGTCGCCCGACTGGCCGGGAGTCGTGCAGGGGTCGCCGGGCGTCAGGTAGTGCAGCAGCCACGGGTGGAGATCGAGGAGGAAGCCCGCCTCGCACTCCGCCGGAACCGCGGAACTCGTGGCGCCGCCTGCCTCGGGCAGTGTGGTCCACGCGTCGTCGCCGGCGCCGACCGGGCGGGCTTCGACGATGACGTTGTCGTAGCCTTCCTCGGTGTCGAAGGCCATCTGCGCCTCGAACGCCGGTGCGTTGGCGGCCGTCAGCCCCGCGAGGTCGTACGTCCGACCGAGCCGCTGATAGCCGTCGTCGACATGGCCTGCTGCTGCCGCCCAATCGCCCTCGATCGCCGCGAACGGGTCGGGGTACTCGGCGACGCCTTCACTGGCGAACTGCGGGAATTCGTCGACGGGGAGGACGTCGCTCGTCACGACGAACGCGCCGACCTCGTCGACCGGATTGTCGACCGTCGCCGGGCCGCCGAACTCGAGGGTGAGGCCCTCGAGCGGCTCTTCGACGCCCTCCGTGCCGGACTGCTCGCCCGAGTCCTGACGGACGTAGGCGCCCATCCAGTACTGGGTGAAGTCGTCGGCGAGCAGGAGGCAATCAGCGAACGGATCCGCCGTCACCACGCAGTCCTGGTCGGGTGCGCCGTCGAGGCCGTAGTAGATCCCGCCGAACGTGTCGCCGCCGAGGCCGTAGTACCCGGTCGTCTCACCGCTGTATGCGACCTTGCCGCCCTCGTTCAACCAGTCGCGCACGGCCATCGTGAGGTACTGCTGGCGCTCGGCGACGGCGAGGTCCGGAAGCTGAGCACCGCCGTACTGCGTCAGCACGTCCTCCTGGTCCTGCGTCAGGCGATTGTCGCCGAGGTACCAGATGCCGGCGTCGTAGTGACCCAGCACGCCGAGGTCGTGCGGCACACCCTGGGCGTCGACATCCCAGACATCCGCGTCCACGCCGTTCGCCTCGAGAGCCGCGAGGTACTCGTCGAGGTACTTCGCGCCGTCGTTGCGCGGGGCTTCCTCGGGGTTGTACCCGGTGTAGTCCTCATTCGCGATCACGAGCACGGAGTTGCCCGTGTCCTGGGTGACCTCGTACGTGAAGTGCGTGCTCTCGCGTTTCCCTGCCTTCTCCCCCTTCGGCAGGTCGTTGGCGGATGCCACGCCCGTGAACCACACCTCGACCGAGTCGCCCGGCTTCGTTCCCTCCACGACGCCCCGGTACTCCGCGTAGTAATCGTCGTTCTCGAAGCCGTAGCGCTCGCCGCCGTCCCATTCGGAGATCGCGGCCTGGACGGCACGGCCGCCGTTGATCGAGTACATGAGCTTCTTGGCCTTCAGCGCGCGCTTCGCGGTGACGGCCACCGGCTGCGGGTCGCCGTACGACACCGAGAAGCTGTCGACGCGGAAGTCCTCGGCGTCACGTCCGACCACCGAGACCGGGTCGTCGGGATCGAGCGCCGACTCGGCGACAGCGAGAGCGAACGGGACGTTCTTCGCGAACTCCGCCTGGATAAGGTCCTCGTCGTCGGGGAAGTCGAAGCCCTGGAGGTTCTCCCCGCAGTCCGCCTCTGTCCAGTCGTCGGCGGGATCGGATGCTACCGCCGAGAGGCACGTCGACATCTCGGGGGTGAATCCGAGCGTCCCGTACGCCTCCTGCATGTGGGAGTCGATGTCGCCGTTCGTCGTGTACAGCTCCGCCGAGATGTCGGGGTCGTAGCCCGGGACAGCCGGGTCGGCGTCGTCGCCGACCATCGCCTCGTAGATCACGTCATCGGGCGACGGAGTCGCGACCTGCCAGCCGATGCCGTGCAGCAGGAGCTCGGCCGCCGAGTGGTAGTTGATGAAGAACTCGGGCGTGATCTTGGCGAACAGGTCGTACAGCGCCTGGGACTCGGGCTCCGAGCCCGGCGCCGGCCCGCGATAGGTGAGGCTGATCGGGTTCGGAGACGACCCCTCGTTGTCATAGCCCCACCGCGTCGGCGAGTTGCGGTTCAGATCGACGCCGTCCCCGCCGTCGAGCACTCCGTCCTCGTTGTTGTCGCGCAGATTCTTGCGCCACAGGCGGGTTCCCGGGTCGTCGGGCGTCGGAGCCACCTCGAAGGTGAAGTCATAGCCGTCGGGGTTCGCCACGGGAATGAACCACATCTCCGTGTTCCGTACGAGATCGGTGATCTTCGGGTCGCTGCCGTACGAGGCCAGCACTTCGTCGAGCAGTCGGCGCACCATCTCGGGGGTGATCCACTCGCGCGCGTGCTGTGCGGCGAGGAAGACCGTCGTCGGCCGCTTGCCCTCCGCGACCTTCCCCGGATCGCGCGTCACGCGAACCGCCTGCATCTCGGTGCCGTTCCACGTCTCGCCGAAGGTGACGAGCTGCGCGATGTCGGGATACGCCGCGGCCTGCGCCGCGAGCTCCTCCGCGATGCCTCCCTCACCGAGGTACGGGCGGAAGACGCCCTCGGGAGCCGCCTTCGCCTCGAACGACCGCCCCCGCTGGTCGGCCGCTCCGTCGTCGACGACGGGCTGCAGGTCGATGCCCTCGGCGCGGACCTGCTGCGCCTGCACGGACGGCAGGACGACCTGGACCACGAACGTGCCGTCCGCGGCGGGCTGCACCTTCAGCTCGCCCTCCGCGCGATCCACTCCGAGCTCGGCGATCGCCGCGAGACCGTCCGCGTCGACGGTGGCCTCGTATACGCCGACGCCTACGTCATCGGCGACATCCGGCGGTGGCGGACTCGCCATGGCCGGCCCCACCCCGACTCCGGAGATAACCAATGCCACGGCGGTGGCGACGGCGAGCTGACGGAACATGCGTACCCCCTCGTGCGCGGATGCGTCCAACCGCCGGGCTCGTCGCCCGGCCGCCCGCTCGCGGAGGTTCGCCGCGATGCGAACGATCCTCATACTGGCCCTCGCTCAGGAGCGGGTCAACAGACACCGGATCACGGCTCCCGATTCGAGCCGGCACCGCCCTGCACCGGCGGTCGGGAGGCCGTACACCGTGACCTCGAAGCAGCAGTCGCGGTCACCTCGTATCGCGGCAGGTGCAGCACCGAAAGGGACATCCGGGGGCACGGCTAAGCTCCAGGTGTTGGAGGCGATTGCACATGCGCACATCCTCGACTCTGCCGTTGGTCTTCACCTTGGTCGCCGCACAGTTCGTGGTGATGCTGGACTCCAGCATCCTGAACGTCGCGCTGCCGTCGATCGCGGCGGACCTCGGCCTCAGCCCGGTCGGAACCGCCTGGGTGTTGAACGCCTACTTCCTCACTTTCGGGGGACTGCTCCTCATCTCGGGCCGCGCGGCGGACGTCTTCGGCCGCCGCCGGATGTTCCTCTTAGGAGCCGGCGTCCTCGTCGTCGGCTCCTTGATCGGCGGTTTCTCGACGACCGAGACGATGCTGATCGCCGCCCGCCTCGTCCAAGGTGTGGGTGCGGCGATGCTGAGCCCGGCGGCCATGTCGGTGATCCTCGCCACCTTCACCGGCCCGCCGCGCGTGCGCGCGATGAGCGGCTGGGGCGCCGCTTCCACCGTCGGAGGTGCGGCCGGCGTCACCGTCGGCGGACTCCTCACGGCGGCGTTCGGCTGGCAGAGCGTTCTGTTCGTGACGGGCGTGGTCGCGGCCATCATCGGGGTGGCCGGCTGGGCGATCCTCCCCGCGGGAAAGGGCGCGGCGGGGCGACCGTTCGACGCGACCGGAGCGTCCCTCCTCACCGGCGCAGCGGTCGCCATCGTGTTCGGAGTACTCTCCGCGCCCCACAACGGACTGGTCTCGGTGGCGGTCATCGGCGCGACGGTCGTCGCCGTCCTCTGCCTCATCGGGTTCGGCCTCGTCGAGAAGCGAGCCGCGGATCCCGTGCTGCCCGCTCGGGTCCTGCGAGACGCCCGGGTGAGCGGTGGGATCGCGGTCAACCTCCTCGGTGGGGGTGCCCGTGTCGCCTGTTTCGTCCTCGTCGCACTTCTGCTGCAGCAGGTCCTCGAGTACGACCCCGCCATCGCCGGCCTCGCCATGCTCCCGACATCCCTCGCGGGGTTTGCGGTCAGCATCCTCGTCCTGCCGACGGCACTCAACAAGCTCGGGCCCCAACGCGTCGCAGCCATCGGGCTCGTGCTTCTCGTCGTCGCTCATCTCCTGCTCGCCGCCGTCGACAACGGCGACTCTTACCTGCTGCGCGTCCTCCCGGCGCTGATCGTCGCCGCGACCGGCGTCGCATTCAGCTTCACACCCACGACACTCGTCATCGCCGAAGGCATCGCGGCCCGGAACTCGGGCGTGAGCTCAGGCCTCGCATCCGCGACAGCTCAGATCGGCGGGGCTATCGGGATCGCCGTGTTCGGTGCGGTCGACGCCGCCAGGCGCGCGACCACGCTCGATGCGGGGGGAACTGCACTGGCGGCCGCAGAGGCCGGGCTGCAGGCGGCCAACCTCGCGGCGGCCATCGCCGCCGGCGCAGCGGTCGTCGTCGCAGTCCTCACCTTCCCCACGTTGCGGTCAGCGCTGACAGGTCGACAACGCCCCGTCGAAGCGGATGCCGGAACCTAGTGGATCCCGGTCAGGAGCTGCTGCTGGAGCTCGAGGAACGATCGGGCAGATAAGGCTCGATGGCGGCGGCGAGCTTCGCCGGCGACATCGACTGCAACCAGATGCGACCCGGCCCATGGATCTCCGCAAGGAACAGCGAGTCGCCGAAGAACTTGTTCTTGATGCCCTTCACCGAGCTGAATTCCAGGTTCATGTCGGCCTCGAACATGGCGAGGTGCCCAGGATGAATGAGCAGGGACTGACCCGCCGCGAGCTCGTACTCGGTGATCTCCCCGGCGAGCTGCACCCATGCCGTGCCGTTGCCGGCCAGCTTCTGGAAGACCACGCCCGCGCCGCCGAAGATGCCGGCGCCGAGCTTCTTCTGCAGCCCGACCGAGACCTCGACTCCGGCGGTGCTCGCCGAGTACGACCCCTGCTGGACCATGAACGAATCCGCGGCGTCGATGTCGAGCTGGCGGATGGTGCCCGGCAGCTGCGCGGCGAACGCGAGCAGTCCGCCCTGCGCGGGAGCCGTGTACTCGGTCAGGAACAGCTGCGCACCGCCGAGCACCCGCTTGAGACCGCTCATGAAGCCGCCCTGCCCGCCGGTGCCGTGCAGGGTCGAGGTGTCCAAGGCGAAGCCGGGCGACATCCACGCGACGTCACCGCCTTCAGCGACGATCTTCTCGCCCGACTCGAGCGTCAGCTCGAGAATCGGCATGGTCGTACCCGCGATCGTCGACTTCATGCGGTCCAAACTATGCAAGAACCCGGCACGAGGACCGCTCTTCACGCGAGCGGACCCCTGTGCTAGGACGCGGTCGAACGCGTCACCGCGGACGAAGGAGATGACCCACTCTCACGAGGACCCGAGCAGGGAGTGACGTCATGGATGCTGCTCCACGCTGACTGCCGACGGTCCGGCCGTGACCGACCGGCGCCAGCGACGGGATGGCGAAGGGCTTGCGGCTACGCGGCTTCGGCATGGCTCTGGCACTCGATGCAGGCCGCCGCGTACGGGAGCACCTCGAGCCGCGCGGACGCGATCTGCGCACCGCAGCGGGTGCATCGTCCGTACGTCCCCTGCGTGATCCGGTTCAGGGCCGCGCTGATCTGCTCGATTGCGGCACGGTGCGAGGCGGCCGCCTGGTAGGCGACGGGGTCGATGCTCGGAAGCGCGAAAGGCTCGATCTCCCGGAGGTGGCTCAGCCGCTCCTCGAGCTGCCGCTCGAGTTCGCGCTGTACGCCGGCGAGAGGGGCGGACTCGGTGGCTTCGATGGTCATGGTGATGCTCCTCGGGTACAAAAAAAGCGCCGCATGTGCGACGCGCTGGGTGTCCGGTTGGACCGATGGATGTGAATCGGTCCTATGGGGGCGCGACGCGACGGGTGGTCTGCACGAACAGTCCATCCGCGCCGGCCCGCCGGGGCGGCAGAACCTCGTGTCGGGCACCCGCGATGTCGACCACTGCCGTCACCACGGAGGCGTCGGTGAGACGTTCCGTGCGGTGCTCGTGGACGATCGTGATCATGGCCATCACCATAGCCCGGTTCCAGAAAAAGGCAAGTCAGCGGGAATTCCACGCCCTCAGTGCACGGAATTGACTTCCGCCGGAAGACGGCTATGGTCGGGGGTTCACCCGCCAGCCAACCAGGGGAAGCGAGTCACCATGTCAGGAAGATCACCGCGAACACGCGCCGAGAAGAAGGTCGCTCGGTCATCGCTCAAGGAGAAGCGCGCCGAGAAGCGCTCGAGCCAGGAGTCACGGGCGTTCATCAAACCGCGCAAGGGCGCGTCCGGTTGACGAACGACGCTGGCCCCTCGCTGTGAGGGGCCCGCGCATGCTCCGGATGCCACGCCTGTGCTCGCCGGGCGGTGCGATGTGCGACGGCATCCGACAACCGCCGCCAGGCTTTTCCGCACTCGGCCATGACACGGCGCGCGCAGCTACTCCGCGAGCACGCGGTCCAGCTTCGCGAACGTGCGTCGCCAGCCATCGGCGTAATCGTGATCCGACCCGCCCCGAAGCTCGTGCACGAAGCGCATCCGCGTCCCGGTGTCATCCGTCGCGAAGACCACGCTCACCCGTGACGGAGGGTTGGTCTCGCTGAGCCACGACCACGTGAACTCCAGCTCGGTCGGTTCCTCGACCCGGAGGTACTCCCCCGTGCTGGTGTGCACGTCGCCGCTGGAGTCCTGGAACGAGATGGCGAAACGGCCGCCCGGTCGCACGTCGAGCGCTGCCGACGTCACGACGCCGTCGGGATCGGAGCCCCACCAGCGACCGACGATCGCCGGATCGGTCCACGCCCTCCACACAGCGCTCTGGGCGGCATCGAAGTGGTGATAGACGGTGATGGATGACGCGGGTTCCTCGACCATGCGCCGAATGCTATCGCCGGCCCTCGACGTCGTCGCCCGAATCGAAGGACGATGACGGATGCCGCAGCCCGGGGCTGCGGCATCCGTCATCGCTACTCGCTGCGCGGTCCGCCTGTCACCACGCGGTCCCGCCGTGCGGGGTTACTTCGCGAGGAACGCCAGGATGTCGGCGTCCAGCTGCTCCTGGTACTCCCCCGCGATGCCGTGCGGGGCGCCGGCGTAGACCTTCAGCTCGCCGTGCTTCACGAGCTCGATGCTCTTGAGCGCGGCATCCGCGATCGGCACGATCTGGTCGTCGTCGCCGTGTGCGAGGAAGATCGGCACGTCGAGCGACTTCAGGTCTTCGGTGAAGTCCGTCTCGGAGAACGCGGCGACGCAGTCGTAGGCGGCCTTGAGCCCGACGAGCATGCCCTGGCGCCAGAAGTCGTCGCGCGCACCCTGCGACACCTTCGAGCCGTCGCGGTTCGCGCCGAAGAACGGCACGGAGAGGTCCTGGTAGAACTGCGACCGGTCCTTCAGCACCCCCTCGCGGATGGCGTCGAAGGCCTCGATCGGCAGGCCGTCGGGGTTCGACTCCGACTTCACCATGACGGGCGGCACCGCGCCGGCCGTCACGATCTTCGCCACCCGGCCGACACCGTGCTGCGCGGCGTACCGCACCACCTCGCCGCCACCGGTGGAGTGGCCGATGAGCACGATGTCGTGCAGGTCGAGCTGCTCGACGAGCTCGGCGAGGTCACGCGCGTAGGTGTCCATGTCGTTGCCCTGCCACGGCTGCGACGACCGGCCGTGACCGCGGCGGTCGTGCGCGATGGCCCGGTAGCCGTGGTCGGCGAGCAGCTTCAGCTCGACCTGCCAGGCGTCCGAGCTCAGCGGCCAGCCGTGGCTCAGGATGACCGGCTGCCCTGAGCCCTGGTCGGTGTAGTAGATCTGCGTTCCGTCAGCGGTGGTGATGTACGGCATCAGTGTGCTCCGTCCGTGGTGATGAGTGGGTGGGTCTGGTGCAGGGTCACGCCAGCTCGGCGATGGCGTCGGTGATGACGGCCGCGACCTCTGCGGGGTGGGTCTGCATCACGAGGTGCGGCGCGTCGATCTCGACGACCTTGCGCACGCCGGCGCGCTGGTACCCGAAGCGCTCGACATCGGGGTTGATCGTGTGATCGGCGCTCGAGACGATGCCCCACGAGGGCTTCGTCTTCCACGCCGCGACCGGAGCCGGCTCGCCGAAGGCGACCGCCGAGAGGGGGCGCTGCGAGACGGCGAGGACGCGGGCCGTCTCGGGGTCGACACCGGCGGCGAACACCTGCGGGAAGGCGTCGATCTTGACCGAGACGTCGGTGCCCGGCTCGCCGCCGTCGACGGGGTACGGCGCGTACACCAGGTTCGCGGCGAGCTCGGAGTCGGGGAAGCCGCCCTGCAGCTGCCCCAGGCTCTCGCCCTCGTCCAGTGCGTAGCCCGCGACGTAGACGAGACCGACGACGTTCTCCGCGACGCCGGCGACCGTGATGACCGCACCTCCGTACGAGTGGCCCGCCAGCAGCACCGGACCATCGATCTGCTCCACGAACGACTTGAGGTACGCCGAGTCGCCCGAGAGGCTGCGGTTGAACACCGGCGGCACGAGGACGGTGTAGCCGTCGTCGAGCAGGCGACGGGTGACGGGCGCCCAGCTCGCGGCGTCGGCGAAGGCACCGTGGACGAGCACGATGGTGGGGGAATCCGACATGGGTTCTCTCTTTCTCTGTGGTGCCGGGCGGCGAGATAGGAGAACCGTCCGGCGGGGATTTTGCAGAGAGGCGCAACGCTGAGACCCTCGGACTGTGGTCAGTACGTGCAATTCGAGTCCATCGCCCCGCTGGGCACCACGAAGTTTTCACGCAGCTTCGAATCCGCGGCTTTCCCCCCGATGAACTCAGCGGTACCTCTGCAAGAACTGCTCCGACAGCACCGTCGTGACGCCGACCTCACGCTGGAAGGACTCGCCGAACGCTCGGGCGTCAGCGACCGCACGATCAGCGACATCGAACGCGGCATCAGTCTCGGACCGCGCCGCGGCACGATGCTCGCCCTCGCCGATGCGCTGAAGCTGCATGCCGACGAACGGGAGCGGTTCCTCGCGTCCGCCCGGGCCGGCAGGAAGCCGGCCGCGCCCGACGCCCGCTCGGTCGACATCGAGCCGCACCGGCTCGTGGACTTCACGGGCCGGGAGTCCGAGATCCGCAGCGTCGTTGCGCAGCTCGACCCCACCGGTGCGGCCGGCGGACTCACGGCGCCCGTCGTGCTGCACGGGGCGCCCGGAGTGGGCAAGACCTCCATCGCGATCGAGGCGCTCCACCGCTGCGGGGTGCTCGCTCCCACCCGACTGTTCGTCGACCTCGGCGGGCTCGATGCCGTGCCGCTGACGCCGCTGCAGGTGCTGCAGGCGCTGCTGCGGCAACTGACCGGTGATCCCGATGTGCCGAAGACGCTGGGCGAGGCAGCGGTGGCCTGGCGGACGGCGGCCGCGGCATCCGCTGTCGCCATCCTGCTCGACGATGCGGCGAACGAAGCACAGATCCGCCCCGTGCTGATCTCGGAGGGCCAGGGCGCTGTGGTGGTCACGTCGCGCCGCGCACTCGCCGGACTGGAGTCGGCGCGGCGACTCACGATCGGCCCCCTGCCTCGGCAGGACGGCATCGCGTTCCTCCGGCGGATCATCCCCGAAGCGCAGGCCCAGACCGGCGACCTCGACGAGCTGGCCCGATTCTGCGACGACGTCCCCCTCGCCCTCCGCATCGCGGGCAACCGTCTGGCGACCCAGCCGTCGTGGACCGTCGAGGACTTCCTGCGACGGCTGCGCAGGGAGGAACGACGTCTGAGCGCCCTGGCGGCCGGCGACCTGGCCATGGAGTCGACGTTCGCGCTCTCGTACGAGCACCTCTCTGGGCCCACTCGAACCCTTTTCCGCCGGCTGTCGCTCGTCGACGGCCCGTCGTTCGACGCACGGCTCGCGAGTGCGGTCGGCGACCTCGATGTCGACGAGGCGGAGGACCTGCTCGACGGACTCGCCGCGCTCGGACTGGTCGAGACGCTGCGCGGCGATCGCTACCGCCTGCACGATCTGCTGCGCCTGTATGCGGCATCCCGGCTCCGCGCCGAGGAGACCGCAGACGCGATCTCGGCGGAACGGCGCCGCCTGCGGGACTGGCTGCTCGCCACGGCGCTCACCGCGGGCTCCCGCTTCGAGCCGCGCCCGCCCGATGCGCCGCCGGTCGACGGCCGGCTCACGTTCTCGTCGAACGACGACGCGCGCGCCTGGCTGATCACCGAGGCGGAGCACTGGTTCTCGGCGTACCAGGCGGCGGGCGCCCGCGGGGACCACGCCATGGTGCTGACGGTCGCCGACGCGCTGCACTGGTTCTCGGACCTCTGGCGCGCGTGGGGGCGCTGGCACGAGGTCTTCGCCACCTCCGCGGCAGCGGCCGCGGCGCTCGACGACCCTGCGCAGCAGGCCCGGCATCTGGGGTACCTCGCCTGGGCGCAGCTCGTCGAGACCTTCGATCCCGCGCAGGCGCGCGCCACCGCCGATACGGCCCTCCGCGCCGCGCAGCGTGCCGGCGATGTGCAGCAGAGCGGCTGGGCGAACTTCTACCTCGCCTGGAGCATGCTGAACGTGCGCGAGTTCGATGTGGCGCACGGATATGCGGATGCCGCGGTGCACGACTTCGCCGCCGCCGGCGATGTCGAGGGCGAGCTGCAGGCGCGTTCGATCGGGGCGAGCATCCGCAGCCGCTACGAACCTGAAGCCGCCATCGGCGAGCATCGCGAGCTGCTCGAGTTCGTGGAGCGCGTCGGCGACGAACTGCCGACCAGCATCCGCGGTCTGACGGAGGCCAACGCCCACGCGGTCATCGCGTACGGGCTGCTGCAGCTCGGGCGGCACGAGGAGGCTGTCGCCGCGGCATCCGCTGCTCTGTCGATCGGCTCGTCGGCGGAGTTCCAGAGCGGGCACGCCTCGGCCCACCGGCACCGTGGCCTGGCGCAGCTCGGGCTGGGCCGCGTGGACGAGGCGCGAGCCGATCTGACGACCGCCCTCACGCTGGGCGCCGGGGCGCGCTCCGCCACGTGGCTCGACGAGGTGCGCGCGGCGCTGGACGCGATTCCGGGGTGACGCCGGAACGGCGCGACCGCCGGGCGAGGAACGAATCCTCTCCCGGCGGCCGCGCCGTGGTCCGGCCTGCGTCGCCTACTCGAACGCGTCGAGGTAGGCCACCGTCGCGGCGTCGATGTTGCTGTCCAGGTCGGCCGAGCCGAACGGAATGGTGCTGGCTCCGGTCACGAACACGCGTCGCTTGCCGTCGGCGGTCTGGTCGACCGCCACGCCGTTCCCCCCGTCGCTGGCGCCCGCCGCGTCGTATGCCGCCGACCAGATCTGCTCGCCGGTGGTCATGTCGTACGCGATGGTGACGTAGTCCCAGCCGGTGTCGTCATTCCCGGACTCGCCGGTGACGACGGCGCGCGTGCCATCCTCAGTCAGCGTGACGTCCCAGGCGACGTCCGTGCTGTGGGCGGTGCCGTCGTACCGCACGGCCCACCGCTGCTCGCCGCTGACCACGTCATAGGCGACCGTGGCGTAGTCCATGTCGGCACTGCCTTCCACGTTGCCGGCGACCACGACCGTGCTGCCGTCGGGGCTGAGGGCGATCGACTGCGGCGTATCCGTGAGCGCCTCGCCATAGCCCGCCGCCCAGCGCTCTTCGCCGGTCGCCAGGTCGTACGCCACGGTCTCCCAATCGTTCTGACGGTCGGTGTTGGCGAGACCACCCGCGACGATCACGGTGTCGCCGGTGACGGCGATGTTCTGCGCGATGTCGACCATGCCATCGGAGCCGTTCCGGAGGACATCCCACAGCTGCTCGCCGGTGGCGGCGTCGTAGGCGACGGTGCCCCAGTCGGTGAGACCGGTGTTCTCGCCCCGGCTCTGCCCGGTGATCACAACGGTCGAGCCGTCGTCGCTCACCGCGATGCCACGCGCGTCGTCCGTGCCGCTCACCGGATCGTCGTAGCGAGTCACCCATCGCTGCTCACCGGTCGCCGCGTCGTACGCCACGGTGGCGTAGTCGAGCTGCGGGTCGCCCATGTTCTGGTACCCGGTGACGTAGACGGTCGCACCGTCGGGGCTGACGACCAGTGCGTTGAGCGAGTCATAGGCCGCACCCGGACCATCGAGACGCGTCTCCCATCGCCGCTCGCCCGTCGCCCCGTCGTACGCCGCGGTGAGGTAGTCGCCACCACTGGTTCCGGCGACGTACAGGGTCTCGCCATCGGGGCTCATTCCGAAGCCGGTCGGCTCGTCGCCACCCCCGTTGCCGGCGGCATCCCACTGCTGCTCCCAGATCACGTCACCGGTCTCGGGGTCGTACGCGGCGGTGAGGAAGTCAGCCACGAGCCCGCCGGCCGACGGAGGCCGGCTGAATCCGCTCATGTAGACCCTGGTGCCGTCGGGGTGGACGAGGACGTCGTTGCCGACATCCGTCGCGCTGCCGAACTGGCCGCCGGCGCCGTCGTAGCGCGCAGACCAATCCTCGTCACCCGGCTGCTTCGCGCGCAGCACGATCGGAGACCGCACCGTGTGGCTGCCGTCCGTCCAGGAGAGCTGGCCCGCGAGGTAGTCGAACATCGTGGCGTCTTCACCCACCGTGAAGGTGACGGTGTACGACGCGCTCTCGCCCGGTGCGACGGTGAGCGTGCTCGGCTCGACAGTCACACCCACTCCGGCGAGGCCGCTGACCGACGCCGTGTAGGTCGCCGACTGGTCGTCGACGTTGGTCACCGTGCGGGTGACGGTCTGCTCGCCGTCCAGGAGGCCGATGCCGATCGATGGCGTGTTCAGGTCGCTCGGGTCGAGCGAGCGACCGTCCGCCTCGAGGCCGTCGCAGACGTCATCCGCCACGCTCGGGGTCGAGCCGCAGAGGAACGCCATCCAGTCGTTCACCCCGCTGTCGTAGACGAGGCCCGGATCGGCCGCGCTCGTGGGCTGCACGTGCCCCGCGCCCTGCTTGAAGATCAGGTTCGGGTCGTCCGGCGACTCGCCGTCCCGCACATCGGATCCGGAGGTCATCAGCGCCGACTTGATCGCCATCGGCGACCAGTCGGGGTGCAGGTCCAGCAGCAGGGCGGCCAGTCCCGTGACGTGCGGCGCCGCCATCGACGTGCCGCTCATGAGGTTGAACTCCTTGCCGCCCTGACCCGGAGGGGCCACCGCCGCCAGGATGTCCTGTCCCGGGGCGATCACGTCCGGCTTCAGCACATCGCCGTTGCCGGCGACGAGCGGACCGCGAGACGAGAACTCCGCCGTGTACGGCGCGGGCGCCCCGTTGGCGATGACGGCCTTCTCGATGGTCGCGGTGGCTCCGGCGGTCGCCGCGTACGCGTTGATCGGGCCCGCGACGGTGTCCTGCAGATGCACGGTGGGCACCGAGTGGAAGTCGGCGTTGAGCGAGTTCTCGTACGCGTTCACGAACACCATGCCGACGCCACCTGCTTCGGCCACCGCACGCGAGGAGTCCACGCGGGCGATGTCGCCGCCGCGCTCGCAGACGACGATCTTGCCGGCGACCTTGGCGGGGTCCAGGCCCGGCTTGCCGTTGTTGGCACTCGCCGGATAGCAGCGCAGAGCCGAGACGGCCGAGGCGCCGGCAGCGCGTGCGGCGGCCCCCGTGATCAGCGGGACGGGGCCGACGACCGAAGCGCTGAGCGAGACGCCCTCATAGCGCGCGCCGTTGCCCAGGACCACGGCGCCCGTGGTCGTGCGGTCGTGGGTGCCCGCGGCGACGGTGGTCAGCCACGGCCCGGGGTGTGCGACGGTGGCCGCATCGGGGCCGTCGTTGCCGGCGGATGCCGAGACGAAGATCCCCGCGGCCGCGGCGTTCAGGAACGCCGCCTCGGTGGGCTCGAGGAAGTCCGTGCTGGAGCCCGACACCGAGTAGTTGATGACATCGACGCCGTCGGCGACGGCCTTGTCGATGGCGGCCACCATGTCAGAGGTGTAGCCGTTGGCGGTGGAGCCGTCCTCGACGGACCACAGCGCCTTGTACGACGCGATGCGCGCGCGCGGCGCGATGCCCGAGATCTCACCGAACGGTGCGGCCGGTCCGGTCACGTCGACGCCGTAGTTGCCACCGGAGGTCGACGCGGTGTGCGTGCCGTGCCCGTTGTAGTCGCGAGGCGAGAGGAACTCCCACGGCAGCTGCTGCTTGACACCGTCGTTGCCACCCCACGCGGCGTTGAAGTACTGGGCGGTGACCAGCTTGTTGTTGCAGAGGTTGGCGTCCCACGAGTCGTCGCCGACGGTCTCGGCCGACGCGCAGGTGCCGCGGAAGCCCTCCGGCTTGCCCTGGTACACGAGCTTCTTGGACTCGTCGCGGTCGGAGAAGCTGCGGACCTCGGGCCAGATGCCGCTGTCGATGACGCCGATGACGATGTCCTCACCAGCGCCCGGCGACTT
The DNA here is from genome assembly GCF_044987405.1 of Microbacterium sp. ZW T2_14. Classification (NCBI taxonomy): domain Bacteria; kingdom Bacillati; phylum Actinomycetota; class Actinomycetes; order Micrococcales; family Microbacteriaceae; genus Microbacterium; species Microbacterium sp. ZW T2_14. The sequence goes on from NZ_JBJDRK010000051.1 coordinate 18,701, forward strand.
CTTGCCTCCGGTGGGTCCGCCGAGCTGGCCCCACAGGCCGTCTTCGCCGTCCAGTCCCAGGAAGCTCGGCGTCGACGACGTGTCGGCCTCGACCTTCTCATCAGGGTGCACCGACACCACGTCGGGCTGGGCCTCGAGTTCGGCGGCCTGCGCCGGGGTGAGCTCCGCCGCGAATCCGTTGAAGCTGTAGACGTAGTCGTACGACGGCTCGCCGCCCTTCACCTTCGCGAGCGCTGCGCGCTGCTTGCCCTTGAGGTGCTTGCTGTACGCCTCCACCGCGGGGTCGGCGGGATCCATCTTGGCGCCGCCGTGCGGCTTCGTCGCCTTGAGCCCTGCCTCGCCGCCGTCGTACGCGATGACGGGCGCGAGCGACATCTGGACCACATACGTCAGAGGTTCACCCGTGGGCGCGGCAGCGGCTGCCGCATCCTCGGCCGTGGTCACCTCCACGCCGCCGTTGCGCCCGCTGGGGTCCTCCACGGGGGCCGCGGCCGGCGGAGCCGCGAAGGCGCCGGCGGGGGCCGCCGTCGCCGTCAACGCGACGACGGTCGCCAAGGCGATCGTCAGTCGCTGCGGCGTGAATCGCCGCTCTCGTTGTCTCAGAAGTCTGGTCACTGTCGCTCCTCGCGCGCGGATGATTCGATTCACACCTTGCGTTGCAGGTTACGGACGGGTGAATGGCGCCGGCATCCGTGACCTACACTGACTTTTGCTCGCGCCCCACCCGAGGGAATGGCAGTCATGCCTCAGCAACCCGCTCCACCCCCAGGCGGAGTGTCGCCTGTGCTGGTCGGTCGTCACGCCGAGTTCACCTCTCTGACGGCTGCTGTTTCGGCGCCTCCGGCCCTCATCGTCATCCAAGGCGAAGCCGGAATCGGCAAGAGCCGCCTGGTCCGCGAGCTTCTGGCCGCCGTGCCGGCCACCTCCGCGTTACTCATCGGTCATTGTCAGCAGCTGCATGACCCGTTCCCCCTGGGGCCGGTGCTCGACGCGTTCCAGCACCATGGCGACCTCATCGAGACCGACCGCCTCAGCGCCGTCGTGGGCAGCCTCGCTCCCCTGGTGCCGGAGATCGCCGACCGCCTCCCGCCTCCTCCCGAACGACCGGCGGACCAGCGCGAGGCACGGCATCAGATCTTCCGGGCGGCGACGGAGCTGCTCGAGCACGTGTCCCCCGCGGTCCTGGTCCTCGAGGATCTGCACTGGGCCGACACGGTGACATTCGACTTCCTCGCGTATCTGATCGCGCACCAGCCGGCGGACCTCACCGTCATCGTCACCAGTCGCACGGATCTCGGAACCACCCCCGTCGGCGAGGCCTTCGCGCGGGCACCCGCAGGCCGCACGCGGAGCGTTCGGCTCGCACCGCTCGACGTCGCCGAAGTCGGCGAGCTCTCCCGCTACCTGCTGGGCGTCGACGTCCCCGATGCGATCGCGACGGGACTGTACGAAGTCACCGGTGGTGTGCCGTTCGTGGTCGAAGAGGTGCTCCGCACCTTGCTGGCACGGCTCCCCGCCGCCGAGATCCCCACTCACCCCGACGCTCTCGCGGCGCTGTCCGTCTCCACCGCGCTCCGCGATGTCGTCGTCCAGCGGCTCACCACGCTCGAGACGAGTGCGCGGGAGATGATCGACGCCGCAGCCGTGATCGATCTCACCATCGATCCCGCGCTCCTCGCGGAGGTCACCGAGTACGACGCACGGCAGGTGGCGGCGGCCCTCACAGCGGCACACGCGGCGGGCCTCCTGCACGATCAGGACGGACGCATCCGTTTTCGCCACGTCCTCGCCCAGCAGATCGTCTACGACGCGACGCCCCTGCCGATGCGCCAGTGGTGGCACGCGCGCGTCGCCCAGGTGCTGGAGGAGCGGCACGATCCGATGCTCTCGGCGCGGATCGCGCACCACTACCAACGCGCCCACCGGGTGAGGGAGTTCGTCCGCTGGGCCGAGGCGGCGGCCGATGAGGCGGTGCGTCACGGGAACGAGGCGGCAGCGGCCGAATTCCTGCGCGAGGCGACCGCCGACATGGCCGCCCTCTCGCTCGACGACCGGGTGCGCATCGCGACGAAACTCGGCCGCGTGGCCGTCGACGGGTTGGCTCACGCTGAAGCCGCCCCCATCCTCACCCGGCTGCTCGACAGCCAGCAGCTGACCCAGGCCGCTCGCGGCGAGCTGCGTTTCGCCCTCGGCAGGCTGTACCGACAGCAGGGCTTCGCCCGCGACGGCTACGGCGAGATCGAGCGTGCGATCGACGACCTCTACGACCGGCCCGATCTTCAGGCCCGCGCGCTGGCGGTGCTGGCGGCCCCGGAGACCGTCGTCGACGTGCCTCTCGAGGTGCATCTCGCCCGATCCGTTCAGGCGGAGGAGGCGGCGAGGCGAGCCGGGTCACCGGACGTCGAGCTGGGTGTGCGCATCGCGCGGGCATCGCTCCTCCTGGAGCAGGGCGATCCGTCCGCGTGGGAGCTGATCGAGTCGGCCCGTCACGACACCGTTCTGCTCACCCAGCCACGGGAGCACGCGAGGGCTGCGATCAACTGGGCTCAGGGGGCGCTCCACATCGGCGATGTGAAGCGGGCCGACGAGCTGCTGAGCGAGGGACGGTCGATCGCCGAGCGGTCGGGCTCACCCCGGCTGCTCGAGGTGTACGAACTCGTCTGCGCCATGGTCGACCATGCCGCCGGCCGCTGGGACGGTCTCGCGGAACGCACACACGACCTGGCCTCGCGCGCGTTCGGATTCGGTGCGGCATCCATCGAAGCGCGGTACCTCGACTGCCTCATGCTCGGCTCGCTCGGCAGCACGGTGGAGGCCGCCGATCGCCTGACCGAGCTCATCCGCGACTGCGAAGAGGTGGGCACGGCGTGGCCCCTGATCCCGGCGCGTGCCGCGCTGGCCCGGCTCCGGCTCATCCTGGGAGATGCCGGCAGCGGCTTCGATGAGGCTGCCGCCGCCCTCGAACAGATCCGTCGCAAGGGGATGTGGACCTGGGCAGCCGATGCCCTCGTCTGTCTGGTGGATGCCGCGGCCGCCCTGGACCGAACCGACGACGTACGCGCACGCGTGAAAGCCATCGGTGCGCAGGTCCGTCAGGTGGAAGCGCCGGCGATCTCCGTGGCGGTGATCATGTGCGACGCGCTGATCGCACAGGTCGATGGGGACGGTGACACCGCCGAGGATCTGATGTCCCGCGCACGCAGCATGGCGCACGCGGCAGGCCTGGTCCAGGTGGCTGCACAGGCGACCGAGCGACTCGGTGACTGGCGGTGCACGCGTGGTGCGGCCGACGGGCCGGGTCTCCTCGTCGAGGCGCTGACGGTGTACGGCCGCCTGGCGGCCCGGCAGGACATCGCCCGGGTCACCCGGACGATGCGCCGGCACGGGGTTGCGGTGCCGTACCCGTGGCGCGGAGGGCGCCCGGCACACGGCAATGATCTGTCGCGTCGCGAGCGGGAGGTCGTCGGGCGAGCGGCCGCCGGCCGGACGAATCGCGAGATCGCCGCAGAGATGTTCCTGTCTCCCCGCACGGTCGAGACCCACATGTCGAACGCCCTCCGCAAGCTCGGGCTGCGCTCCCGCGACGAGCTCGATGCCGACGTTCTGGAGACCGACGCCCAGGACTGACGAGCGGGCGCGTGGGCGGCGTGCCTTACCGGCGACCGGCCCGTCGCATGTTCAGAGGTCCTTGACCGTCAGCAGGCTGTGGCCGTGGACGGACTCGGGTTCCACCCGGCCGATCTCACGGAAACCGAGCTTCTCCAGGACCCGCCGTGACGCGGTGTTCCAGTCCCAGACACCGGCCCGCAGTCGCCGGTAGCCCGCCATCCTCGCCCACGCGACGACCGCCTCGCCGGCCTCCGTGGCGTACCCGTGGTTGTGCGCCGCCTGAACCAGCTCGTAGGCCAACTCGGGCTCGTCGGCGGATCCATCGCCGCGGGCGATCAGTCCGCAATAGCCGATGACCTCCGCCGTGCCTTTCAGCTCCACCGTCAGAAGCCTCGCACCCGCGTCGTCGCGCTCGGCACTGATCTGCTCGGCGATGTCCTCGACGGCCGGTCGGCCCTCTGCATCGATCCGCCGATGCGGCGGCACTCTCGGGTCACGCTCGGTCCACAGCCGGCGGTAGACCACGGCATCCTCCGCACGTGCGCGCCGCAGGATGAGGCGGTCCGACTCCAACGGCTCCTCACCTGGCACCAGCGGCATGAAGGGCATTCTGTCAGGGCGGCGAAGACCCGCGGAGTCCGCTCTGGGGCTTGACGGCCTCGACCGACGGCGTCGGGGAACCGTTGCCCGGCGTCGTACTCGGGTCGCACCGCGCGCTCGACGCCGACGCCTGGGCACAGGCTCGCGGCTGGGCGATCTGGAAGGCGCTGATCGTCGCCGCCGGATTCGCGGGGTCGCATTCACCCGAGAGCGAGGCCCGCAAAGCTCGCCGAACGATCGACGCGGTGCTCGAAGACCATCGGCTCTCGCAATGACCCCGATCGCGGCATCCGACATCACCTGAGCCGGCGGTTCCGCGACCCGGATCGCCGAGCCGGTCTACCACCACCAGGATCGGCCGTGCAGCATGTCGCCGAAGTCCTCGGGCGTGCCGCGACCGGTCTGCCGCGAGCCCAGGTAGCTGTCGACGACGGCCCGCCCGAGGTCGTCGAGCTCGGGGGCGACGACGTGTGCTTCGGCACGCCGCGCGAGGGCGTCCACGAATCGGGCCAGCCCAGGATCGTCGCCGAGCCGGAAGAACGTCGTCTGCGCACCGAGCCGGTGCACCGTGTCGAGCTCGCGCACCGTGGCGGCCACCGTGCGCGGGTCGGGCGGATACGCGAAGTGCACGTGACCGTCGGGGCGCAGGTGGGCCGTCGGCTCGCCGTCCGTGACGATGAGCAGCACCGGCTGGGCCGTGGGATGGCGACGGAAATGCCGCTGTGCGAGCATCAGCGCGTGCTGCAGATTGGTGCCCTTGTCCCAGACGGAGTCCTTCGCCGTCAGCTGCTCGATGTCCATGACCTCCGCATAGCGCGCGAACGCGATCAGCTGCAGCTGGTCACCACGGAACCGCGACGAGATGAGGTGATGCAGAGCCAGCGCCGTGCGCTTCATCGGAACCCAGCGACCGTCGAGCGCCATCGAGAACGACGTGTCGACGAGAAGCGCGACGGCGGCCTGCGTGCGCTGCTCGGTCTCGACGACCTCGACATCCTGCGTCTCCAGGCGCACGCCGGCCGACGCGTCGCCCCCCTCGAGCACGGTCCTCAGCACCGCGTTCGACACCGTGCGGGGGATGTCCCACGGCTCCGTGTCGCCGAACGCCCACTCGCGCGTGGAGCCGGTGCGGTCGCCGGCAGCACCCGCGTGGCGCGTCTCGCGGGCACCGGTGCGGGCCGACTGCCGGGTCGCGATGTCGCGGAGAAGCGCCCGCCCGAGCTGTCGCATGGCCCGTGGCGTGAGCCGGAGCTGACCGTCGGACGCCCGCTGCAGCATCCCGGTGTCCTTCAGCTCCCGCTCGAGGTCGCGCAGGGTGCGGGCGCTGACCGCGGCGTCCTCGCCGATCAGCCGTTCGATGGCGTCGAGGTCGATATCGTCCATGCGCGCGCCGGGATACGACTGGCCGAGCTGATCGGTGAGCGAATCGAGGTCGGAGAGGTCCTGCATGATGCCGGTCGCCTCGCCGAGCCCGGTCGGCTCGTCTCCCGAGAAGGATGCCGAACCCGTCCAGTCCTCGCCGGGCCGGAGCGAGCGCAGATTGTCGTCGAGCCGGGACAGGGACTGCATGAGGTCGGGTGAGCCGAAGGCCTGAGCCGCGAGGTCCATGAGCTCATCCCGTTGCTCGGGGGTCATGGAGTTGAGCATCCGCTGCGCTGCCGCCGAACGCTCCGCGAGCGTGTCGAGAAGCTCGTCGAGGTTCTGCGGATTCTCGGGGAACTGATCCCCGTGCTTCTCCATGAAGTCGTCGAAGTCCTCCTGCGTGTCGTCGCCGAGCCGGCGCTTCTCGAGCAGGTCGTTGAGGTCGTTCAGCATGTCGCGCACGGCTTGGCGGTCGGCATCCGTCGCGTTCTCGAGCGCGTTCTTCATCCCGGCGAAGCGCTGGTCCAAGAGCTCCCGGCCGAGCAGTTCGCGGATGCGGTCGTAGTCGGCCCGCGCGCTCGGGCTCTGCCAGTCGTAGTCGGCGAGCTCGTTGACGGCCGCAGCGGTGCTGGCCGGCAGGTTCTCGAGTCGCATCTCGGCGAACGCCCGAACGTCGTCGTCGAGCTGCACGTCGCGGACGAGGTGCTTGCGCTCCTCGAGCACGGCGCGGTCCAGCAGCTGCCGGACCTCCTCGAGCGTGCCGTCGAGCCGATGCCGCCGCACCAGCTCGGCCCGGCGCTCGCGCACCCGCCGGGCGAGGTCGTCGAGGCCTTCCCGGTCGCGGTCTCCGCGCCGCAGGTACTCGCGCATCGCCCGTTCGGCCGAGGTTCCGGCCATCACGTCCTGCCCGATCGCCTCGAGCGCCGTCTGCACCTCGACCGGCGGCGCGAGCGGGTCGCCGCCCGTGTAGCGCCCGTATCGCGCGGCGTGGCCCGGCGTGCGGTGGAAGCTGCGAGGCATTAAGTGGTGCCTCCTCCTGCGGTGGGGACGGGCGACGGATGCCGGGGGCTGGGGTTGCTCGTCTCGCGAGTCGGTCGCTGAGCGAGCGCCAGCGAGACGAAGCGTCCTCGCCGGCCCGGTGACCGGGGGCCCGGGTTGCTCATCGGCCCGGGGCGTTTCGTCTCGCTCGTTCCTCGCTCGCTCAACGATCGGTAACTGACGTTGCTCGTCGACCACAGGCGGTCCGTCTCGTGAACCGGTCGCTGAGCGAGCGCCAGCGAGACGAAGCGCGCCCGCGCGCCGAAGCACCGCGTGTCAGCCATAGACCGTCTCACCGCCCGCGGTGTCCTTGCCGATGCGCTTCTCGAGGTAGAGCGACTCGAGCAGCAGCTCGAGCGCGCCGGCACGCTCGCCCGCGGTGCGCGCCTCGAGGCGGTCGGCCACCTGCTCGTAGAGGTCGGACTCGCCGAGCACCGGCATCGCCGCCAGCACGTCGGCGGCGGTCACCTGTTCCCCGGTCATGACCGTCGCACCGTCGTGGAGCGCATCCGCGAGCACGCGGGCGTCGAGCCCGCGCAGGTGGGCGCGGGCGGTCTCGGCGACCGCGGTGCGCAGCAGGTGCTCGAGGATCGCGCGCTCCCGGCCCTCCTCCCCGGTCTCGAACTCGATCTTGCCGCCGAGCACGTCGACGGCGGTCTCGAGGTCGACCGGGCGCGCGACGGCGACCTCCTCATGCTGACGTGTTGCGCGATGCAGGGCGGCGGCCGCGATCGTCTCGGCGCCGGCGATCGCGAACCTCGCGGACACCCCCGCACGCTGGTCGACAGCATCCGATTCCCGAAGGTTCCGCGTGAATCGGGCGAGGATCTCGAGGAGGTGCGCGGGAACCTCGGCGACGAGGTCCGCCTCCTGGCGGATGACGGCGATCTCCTCGTCGATCGTCTGGGGGTAGTGCGTGCGGATCTCGGCGCCGAAGCGGTCCTGCAGCGGCGTGATGATGCGGCCGCGATTGGTGTAGTCCTCGGGGTTCGCGGTGGCGACCACGAGCACGTCGAGATCGAGGCGCAGCACGTAGCCGCGGATCTGGATGTCGCGCTCCTCCATGACGTTCAGCAGCGACACCTGGATGCGCTCGGCGAGGTCGGGCAGCTCGTTGATGGCGACGATGCCGCCGTTGCTGCGCGGCACGAGGCCGTAGTGGATCGTGTCGGGGTCGCCGAGAGAGCGGCCCTCCGCGACTTTGATCGGATCGACGTCGCCGATCAGATCAGCCACTGAGGTGTCGGGCGTGGCGAGCTTCTCGGCGTATCGCTCGCTGCGGTGGCGCCACACGACGGCGAGGTCGTCGCCCAGCTCGCCGGCGCGGCGGACGGATGCCGGGGTGATGGGGTGGAACGGATGCTCGCCGAGTTCGGACCCCTCGATGACCGGCGACCACTCGTCGAGCAGTCCCACGAGGCTCCGCAGCAGCCGGGTCTTGCCCTGCCCGCGCTCGCCGAGCAGCACGATGTCGTGGCCGGCGAGGAGGGCCCGCTCGAGCTGCGGGATCACGGTGTCGTCGAACCCGTGGATGCCGGGCCAGGGGTCGCGGCCGTTCGCGAGGGCGTCGAGGAGGTTCTCGCGCAGTTCGACGCGCACCGGCCGGTAGGTGTGACCCGACGCGCGCAGCTGTCCGGCGGTGGCGATTCCGGTGGGCGATGGTGTCATGCCGGGAGGCTACGCCGCCTGCGCAGCGGTGAGGGCCGGATCGGCGAAATTCCTCCAGCTCGATGAGCTGGCCGGGTGAGCCCGCGCGCCTGCTCACGGCCCGACGAGCACCTGCGGGGCGGACTGCTTCATGCGCGTCTGCAGCCAGACCAGCTGGGCAGCGGTCTGCTTCTCGCAGGCGTCGACGACGCCGATCAGCTCGCTGTCGCGCACGGCGTGGGCCGACTGGCCGACGATGGTCCACGTCATGTCGACGAAGCCGGCCAGCACGTAGACGTCGTGGAGGTCGCGCAGCATGCCGAGCGGCCCCGAGCGCGTATCGCCCAGCCCGCGGGCATGCAGGCGCTCGGGTTCGTCGTCGACCGGTGCGGCGCCGAGGCGGTGCACGATCGGCACCAGCTGCTGCGCGTGATCGACGCACTGGCGGGCGAAGGTGAGGCAGAGGAAGTGGATGTCGGGCTCGTGGCCGTGCGCCTCGGCGACGTCGAGGTACGCCTCGGCGAGCGTCGTCTCGGCATGGCCGAGCAGGGAGAGGTAGATCGGCAGTCTCATGACGCGTCCTCGATCCGCGACAGCTCGACCGCGGCGACCTTGTACACCGGCTGCTTCGAGACCGGGTCCCACTCGGTGATCGTGAGCTCATTGGCGGCGGTGGGATGCCGCTCCTCGGCGCCCTCCGGGGCATCCCAGTAGCCGTAGTGGAACGGTGCGAAGACGGTGCCCTCGCGGATGCGCGTGATGCGCAGCGGCGCGACGATGCGTCCACGGCGGGAGCGGACCTCGACCACGTCGCCCTCGTAGAGGCCGCGGGCAGCCGCGGTCGCGGCATCCGTCTCCACCCACAGGGAGGGTGCGGCGGCGACGAGTTCGGGCGTGCGGCCGGTCTTGGTGCGCGTGTGGAAGTGGTACACCGAGCGGCCCGTCGTGAGGGTCAGCGGGTACTCGGCGTCGGGCGGCTCGTGCGGACCGGTGTAGGCCGCGGTCTTGAGGAGCGCCTTCCCGTCGGGGCGCTTCGCCTTGAAGGCCTCCGGGCTCACCGCGCCGCCGGTCGCGAGGTCGTGCCCGTAGGTCTCGCAGTAGTCGGGCTGCGTCGCGAACACACCGTCGGCGTAGAGCCGGTCCGTGCTGGTGGACTCTCCGTCGCGGCGCGGCCAGCGGATGCCGCTCTCACGCCGCAGGTCGTCGTACGAGATGCCGGTGTAGTCGCAGGGGCGCCCCCGCGAGCACTCCTGCCAGGCCCGGTAGACGTCCTCGGGGGTCGTCCACTCCAGGAGCGGTCGGCCGTCGTCGCGGCGGAAGTCCATGCGCCGGGCGTAGTCGAGGAAGATGTCGAGATCCGAGCGGGCGCGCCCGGGCGGCTCCACCGCCTTCTCCGACAGGTGCACCGTCCGCGTCGCGTTGGTGAACGTGCCCGTCTTCTCCCCCCAGGCAGCCGCGGGCAGGACGACGTCGGCGAGCGCAGCAGTCTCGGTGAGGTAGAGGTCCTGCACGACGACGAAGGTCTCGGGCTGGGCGAGGATGTCGCGGATGCGAGGCAGCTGCGGCAGCGAGACGCCGGGGTTGGTCGCCGAGATCCAGAGGAAGCCGATCGTCCCCAGCTCCACATAGCGGAACAGCTGCATGGCATGCGTGGACTCGGCCCAGTGCGGGATGACGTCGGGATGCACGCCCCAGAGGTCGGCGAGCCGGCGGATGTGGTCCGGGTTCTCCCAGTTGCGGAAGCCGGGCAGGTCGCCGTCGGCCCCGCACTCGCGGTTGTTCTGCGCCGTCGGCTGACCGTTCATCTGAAGGATGCCGCATCCCGGCCGGCCGATCATGCCGCGTAGCAGATGCAGATTGTTGACCTGGCACGACGACGCCGTCGCCTGCGCCGACTGGTAGAAGCCCTGCAGCACCGTCGACACCACGCGCTGCGAGGTGCCGAAGATCCGCGCCGCGCGGCGGATGTCGTCGGCGTCGACGCCGCAGACCTCGGCGGCGCGCTCCGCCGTCCACTCCGCGACCTGGGCGCGCAGCTCCTCGGCGCCGAGCGTGTGCGCCGTCATCCACTCCTCGTCGACCCAGCCGTTGACGAACAGCTCGCGCACCAGGCTGTGCATGAGCGCGAGGTTGGTGCCCGGGCGCACGGCGAGGTGCACGTCGGCCCGGGCGGCGACCGGAGTCTCGCGGGGATCGACCACGACGACCGCAGGCGGCTGCGCGCCGTCCAGCCGGTCGAGAACACGCGCCCACAGCACCGTCTGCGTCGCGGCCGCATTGTGCCCGAACAGGAACAGCGCGTCGCACTCGTCGATGTCTTCGTAGCAGCCCGGCTGACCGTCCGCGCCGAACGACTCCTTGAGCGACGCGGCCGCGGTGGCCGTGCACAGCCGGGTGTTGCCGTCCATGTGCGGCGTGCCGATGCCCGCCTTGCCGATGACGGCGAGCGCGTAGTACTCCTCGAGGAAGAGCTGCCCGCTCGTATAGAAGGCGTGGCTCAGCGGTCCCTTCTCCCTCAGCAGGCGCGAGCTGCGCTCGACGACGAGCTCCATCGCCTCGTCCCAGCCGACGGGCACCAGCTCGCCGTCCCGGCGGACCAGCGGGGTCGTCAGCCGCGCGTCGTTCTGCACGCCCTGCCAGCTCGCGTACAGCCCCTTCGGGCCCAGCCGGCCGCGGTTGATCGCGTCGTCGGCTCGGCCGCGGATGCCGACCATCCGGCCGTCCTTGACCGCGATGTCGCAGCCGCATCCGTTGCTGCACAGCACGCAGGCCGAGCGCACCCACGAGTCGACATCAGCCTCGGTGATGCCGTCTTCCAGCTGCTGGTCGACCCGCGTCTGCCATGGTTCTCCGGGCGCATGCGGAGTGCGCGCCCCCCAGACGTCTCTGACCCGCTCCGCCGGCTCTGCACGCAAGGTCTCCTCCATGGGCTTCATGGTGCGACTGCGATCCCCGTCGCTCGACCCCCTTGACGTGCGGCATCCTTCGGTACCCGCGGGCTGTCGTCCGGTCACCATCAGCCCCGGGTCCACGCGGCGCCGCGTCCGCCGCGCACGCACCCGGATACGCGGATGGCCTCCCGGTCGTACTCTGAGCGCATGGGTGTCTTCCAGTTCGAGCTGACCCGCACGGTCCCTGCCGGTATCGACGACGTCTTCGCTCGCCTCGCCGACATCGAGGGATACAACGAGTGGATGCCCGGAACGGGGAGCATGCTGCGAGGCACCGTGAAGACCTCGCCCGGCGCCCCGGCCCTCGGCACGACCTACCTCGACGACACGTCGTTCGGTCCCACGCCCGGCGAGATCGCGCAGTTCGAGGCGCCGCACACGCTCGTGTATCACTGGTGGAGCAAGACGAAGGCGGGCAAGCTCACGGCGGAAGGCTGGCCCGCGTACCACCTCGAGGCGACCCCCGACGGGACGACCCTCGTTCGCCACCACGCGGAGGTGCGCACGTACCGCATGTACCGGCTGGCGACCCCCTTCCTGCGGAGGATCGCGAAGAAGGAGCGCACCGCCACGCTCGCGGCGCTCGCCGCATCGTTCGAGCCGCGCGGGCGCGCAGCCGACTGACCCACCGCCCTCGCGCGGGCGCACCTCTTGAAAGTGGTGTCGACGGGGAGTATCCCTGAGATGGTCGTGCGAGCGATCGCGCGGCCGGGGGGCCACGCATACGGACGGGGGCGAGCCTGCCATGGCCGATGACCAGTTCCTCACCATCGCGTCCATCCCCGGCGAGGTCACCGACGACCGTCATCCGGGCGCCATCGAGGTGCTGAGCTGGAGCTGGACGGTGTCGAACGCCACGCCGGCCGGCGGTGGCGTTCGACACCGTCCAGCTCCAGCT
>NZ_JBJDRK010000052.1:0-30311 GCF_044987405.1 Microbacterium sp. ZW T2_14
GTCCTGCGCTCGCCGCGCCGCGTCCCGCCGCCGCCGGCCGCTCCCGTCGCCCGCGGGTGCCGCGCGCGAGGTCGCCGCGGGAACGGTGACCGGCGCGTCGGATGGCATGCCGCCATCCAATCATCGCCCGCCGCCCCCGACCACACCCGGGCGCCAGGATCAGGGAAGGGTCAGGGGATCACCCCATAGCGTGCGGCACACCGCGCCCGCCAGGGTGGAACCATGACCGACACCGCCTCCGCTCCCCCCACCGATCCCGGACCACCGCCGCCCGCGCCCCCCGGGGCGCCGAAGGCATCGGAGCGGTTCTTCGACTGGGTGCGAGGGCTCGGCGTCGCGCGCGGCGACGCGTGGCTCGGCGGCGTCTGCGGCGGGATCGCCGCCCGCCTCCGGATCGATCCGCTCATCGTGCGCGGCATCTTCGTGGTGGTGGCGCTGCTCGGCTTCCCCGCGCTGCTCGTCTACGCGATCGCCTGGGCGGTGCTGCCCGACACCGAGGGTCGCATCCACCTGCGCGAGCTCTTCCACGGCCGCTACGACCCGGCGATGACCGGCGTCTTCATCCTCGCCGCCGTCGGCTTCATCCCCGTGGTGCCCTGGCTGCGGAACCTGCTGCTGTGGCCCGTGTGGGCGGTGTTCGGCGGGTATCCGTCGTCGATCTGGGACCTGGGCTCCCCGTGGGGCGGCTTCGGGGTCATCATCGCGCTCGCCCTCATCGGCCTCGCCGTGTACTTCATCGTCCGGTCGGCACGCACCGACCGGTCCCCGTGGGCGGGTGCGCAGAGGGCTTCCGCGCAGTCCGCTCCCCCGGTCGCGTCGCATTCGGGTGACGACGCGACCGCTCCCCTCGCGGCAACTGCTGCGGGCGTCGTGGACTCGGCCGGTCGGGCGCCGGCCGAGTCCGCGACCGGACCCGCCGGCCCCGACGACGCGGAGGTCTCCGATTGGCGCGCAAAGCAGGAGGCATGGCGCACCGAGCACCACAGCTGGCAGCGCAGCCAGCAGGACGCGGCCCGCGCAGCCCGCGAGCAGGCGCGACGCGAACGCGAGACCGCCGGCAGCGCCTTCGCCCTGGAAGCGGAGGAGCGTCGCCGCATCCGTCAGGCCACCCGACCGCGCACGAGCTTCGTCTTCGTCCTCACCGCCCTCGGCGCCGCCCTCGTCGCCGGCTCCCTGGCCGTGCTGGTGACCGCATCCATGCCCTTCGCCGGGGCGGTCGGCGTGTTCACCGCGGCCTTGGTCACCGCCCTCGCGATGGTCGTCGCTGGCGTGGCGCGCCGCCGCAGCGGGTTCCTCACGGCGGTGACCCTCGTGCTGCTGGTGGTCGGCGTGTCGGTGGCCGCGGCATCCGGTCCCGATCGCTTCGCCGTCGGCGACGTCAACGTCGGCACCGCCACCTACGAGCAGGTGATGGTGCAGCCGTTCGGCAGCACCTACATCTCGGTCGATCAGTTGTCAGGGTCCGAGGACGTCCGCGCGGGAGGCATCGTGCTCACCAAGGGCGCGGGCGGCACCGACATCGCCGTCTACCCGGGCACGTCGCTCGATCTCGACGCGACGCTCGGCGACGGGGTCGTCTCGTACACCCGATCGCCCGGTTCGGACGGTGGTGCCGTCGAATCCGGCACGGTCGAGCCGGGCGGCGACGGCACCCTCAGCTGGAGCGTCGACAACGAGCTCCCCGGCACCGATGCCGTCACGACGCAGCACATCACCCTCGACCAGCGCACCGGCTCGGTGCAGGTCACGATCTACGAGAAATGAGCCCTGCGATGAGCACTCCAGAAACTCCGGATGCCGCAGCCGGCGCCGACACCCCCACCGCCGAGTCATCGACCCCGGTCGGGCTCGCACCGCCCGTTCCCGCCGCGCAGACTGTCCCCGCCACCGCGGACATCGCTCCGCCACCGTTCGCCGACACCCGGCCGCCCGCGTGGGAGCCGCCGACGGCGGCGCCTGCGCTGCCGGAGCCCGCGGCATCCGTCGATCCCACCGGCCCACGTGTCCGCTGGGCGGGGATCGTGTGGGGCCTCGTCCTCGCCGCCATCGCCGCGGTGGCGCTGTGGATCCTGCTCGACCCGGCCCGCCAGGCGGCGCTGACCTCCTGGCTGGTGGACCTCAACCCCGCGACCGCGATCGCGATCGCGGTGCTCCTTCTCGGGCTGTTCGCCCTCATCACCGGCATCGTCGGCATCGCGCGCCGCGCACAGCGCGGCCTCGAACGCCGCCGCGCGGCATCCGTTCCCGGTCGCGTCGCCTGAGCGACGGGACTACTCGGCCGGCAGCCAGGCCTCGATGGCCTCGACGACTTCGGGGGCATCGGGCTTGGTCTGCGGCGCGAACCGCTTGACCTCACCCGACGGGCTCACCAGGAACTTCTCGAAGTTCCACGTGATGCGGCCTTTCTTGCCGTCGACGTCGGGCGTTCCGGTCAGTTCCTGGTACAGCGGATGCGCGTGGCGGCCGTTGACCTTCACCTTCTCGGCCATCGGGAAGGTCACTCCCCAGGTGGTCGAGCAGTACTCCGCGACGGCCTCTTCGGTCGACAGCTCCTGCAGGAACTGGTTGCTCGGGAAGCCGATCACGGTGAAGCCGCGGTCGGCGTACGCCTTCTGCAGCGCCTCGAGCTGTTCGTACTGGGGCGACAGTCCGCACCGCGACGCGACGTTGACGACGAGGGCGAGCCGCCCGTCGGCGATCTCGCCGAAGGTGGTGCTCTCTCCGTGAATCGTGGTGACGGGGATCTCTTCGAGGGTCATGCGTTTCCTTCCGTGGCGTTCATGAGGCGATGGATGCCGCGCGGGCGTCGTAGTCGCGCATCGAGGTGCGCAGCGAGCGAAGCGTGCCGATGACGGACTCGGCGTCGGCGGGCGTGACCTGCATGGCCTCGGCGACGCAGCGCTCGATGTGCCCCAGCTCTCCGCGCACCGCGAGGGCGTGCGCGGTGGCGGTGATCCGCACCGAGCGGCGATCGGTGGACCGGTGCTCGCGCTCGAGATACCCCATGCGCTCGAGGCGGCCGACCAGGCCCGACACGCTGCTCGCGTCGAGGCAGAGCGCCTCGGCGAGCTCGCCCGGCGACACCTCGTCGCGCTCCCACACCACTGCGAGCACCATGAGCTGCTGATATGTCAGCCCCCAGGGCTCCAGCAGGTCGCGGTAGAGCTGCAGCGTCGCCTGCATCGAGGTGTACAGCGCGAAGCAGACCGACGATTCGAGCGGCGCCGCGGTCGTGGTCATGGCGAAAGCTTTGCATACAAACTATTGGGATACAAGAGAACGGATGCCGCGACCGCAGCATCCGCCCTCCGACGGCTCAGCCGACGCGCGTGAAGACGATCCCTCGATAGCCCTCGGCACTCCAGCGCACCAGCTGGTCCAGGTCTTCGGGGAGGACCGGCATCTCGTGGACGTCCACCCACGTCTCACCGGCGTCGACGTTGATCCAGGGGTCTTCGACGATCACCGCGTCGCCGACGAGCGCGTGCGCCACGATCCAGTGCGGGCCGGTCTCGCCGTGCATCGGCGCCTCGTCGATCAGGAGCAGCGCACGCTCACCGGCCCCGACGCGGCGTGCCAGCTCCGCCACGTCGACACGATCACGACGCACCGGGATGCCACGCTCCCCCGCCTGTCGCAGCGAGTCCTGCTGGAGCTCGGCGCGGAAGGAGCGGTCGAAGCCCGTGAAACCCTCGAGCAACGCGGGGCCGTCCGTGTCGAGGGCGACCTCGACGGGTGCACCCAGGTGATCGTGCAGCGCCACGGCGAGGCCGACGGGCTCACACGCGGGGTAGTTGCTCGCCCGGCGCCAGAACCCGATCTCGGTGTCGCGATCGGTGTCATCCCCGCGGAAGCCGCCGCCAGCGCTGCCCTCGGCGGCGATCAGTGCGGCCACCGCGCCGCAAGTGAACAGCGTCGTCTGCGCGTAGTACCCGGGTTCGTCGTGGTGCGGCGAGGAGAGCCAGCGGACGAAGCCGCCCACGTCCTCCGTGCCGACCGCGGCCCATGGCCGGCGCATGGCGACGAAGCCCTTCTCGGCGGCGAACTCCGGCAGCACGGCACCGACGGGAATCTCCCACTTGACCGCCGCATCGCCGAGGGCGCGCGAGCGCGCGATGATCGTGTCGAGGAGCGCGGTCGCCGCCGATTCGTCCCGCCACCAGACGTCGACGATCTTCACAGCCGCCGTGGCCGGTCGGCCGCTCGTCAGCGCCGCCGTGATCGCCGCTCCGTTCGCGTCACGAGACACCCACGCGGTGGCGCGGTAGCCCTCGCGGGAGAGGCGCCACCGGCCCAGCCGCTCGGCCGGGACCCCGAGGGCCTCCAGCTCGTCCGCGACTGCAGCCGGTGATGTGTCCGAGTGGAGGCGGAGTTCTACGGCCATGTCAGTTCTCTTCCGATGGGTCGAAGGTGGTCGTGTTCTCGCGCTGCGCGGCCGCGACGAGCATGGCCGTGTACTCGTGCCGGGGTTCGTTCAGCACCTGGGCACAGGTGCCGGTCTCGACGACCCGGCCGTTCCACAGGACTGTCACCGTGTCGGCGATCATGCGCACGACCGCGAGGTCGTGCGAGATGAAGAGGAGCGCGATGCCGAGTTCCTCGCGTAGCCGCATCAGCAGCGCCAGGATCTGCGCTTGGACTGAGACGTCGAGCGCCGACACCGACTCGTCGCAGATCAGCAGCCGCGGTTGCGGCGCGAGCGCCCGGGCGATCGCGACGCGCTGGCGTTGGCCACCCGAGAGCTCGGCGGGCCGCTTGCGCGCGAATTCGGCCGGCAGGCCCACCATCTCGAGAAGGCCGGCGACATCGCTCGCAGGGCGATGCGCCACACCCAGTGCCTCCCGCAGGATCGCGCCGACCGACATCATCGGGTTCAGCGACGAGTAGGGATCCTGGAACACGATCTGCATCTGCTCCGGAGCGCGCGATCTCCGACCCGGAGCCAGCATCGCCCCCTCGAAGGCGACGGACCCGCCGTCTTCTGTCTCGAGCCCGGTGATGCATCGGGCGAGCGTGGACTTGCCAGAGCCCGACTCGCCGACCACCCCCGCGATCTGTCCGGCTCCGATCTCGAGCGAGACGCCGTCGAGGACGGTCCGCTCCCCGAAGTGCTTGACGATCCCGATCGCGCTCAGCAGAGGCGTACTGGTGGCATGTGGGATGTCGTCAACGGCGCGAGGCTCGGTGACCGCGATCGTCGGGTCCGCTTCGATCAGCGCGCGTGTGTAGGGGTGCTGCGGGTCCGCCAGCACCGCCGAGGTCGCCCCGCGCTCGACGACCTCCCCATGGCGCATCACCAGGACGTCGTCGCTGCGGCCTCGCACCATTCCGAGATCGTGCGAGATCAGGATGACGCAGAGACTCCGGGCCTGCTGAACCGAACGCAGCAGATCCAGGATCTCAGCCTGGTTCGAGGCATCCAGCGCCGTCGTCGGCTCGTCCGCGATGATGAGTTGCGGGTCTGCCGCCAGCGCCGCCGCGATGGCCACGCGCTGCCGCATCCCGCCCGAGAGCTCGTGCGGGAAGGAGCGCGCGACGTGCGCCGGAAGCTTCACCTCCGCGAGCCGCTCCGCCACGGCGCGATCACGGGCAGCACGCGGCAGCCGGCGCCCGGCCGCGGCATCCGATGTCCATGCGATCTGATCGCCGCAGCGGTGCACCGGCGACAGGCTCGTGAACGGGTCCTGGAGCAGGAGCGTGACCGTGCCGCCGCGCACCGAGCGCCAGACCGGCTCGGAAGCGTCGAGAGGGAGCCGGCGGTCTCCGATCCGGACGGAGCCCTCAGCGCGGAACCCGCGGGGCAGCAGGCCGACGAGCGACTTCGCGGTGAGGGTCTTGCCCGAGCCCGACTCGCCGATGATCGCGAGTGTGCGCCCGGGCTCGATCCGGACGTCGAGCGGCTTCACCATCGGGCCTTCATGGCCGATGACCACGAGACCTTCGACCTCGACCCCGTTCACAGCGCCTTCCCCACCTGCGAAAGCCGCTGCCCAGCCCAGTCGCCGACGAGGTTGACGGCGGATGCGACGGCGATGATCAGCACGGCCGGCACGATGACCGCGGCGGGATTGTCGAACATGATCGCCCGATTGTCGGTGAGCTGACGACCCCAGTCCGGGGTGCCAGGGGGAACGCCGACGCCGAGGAAGGACAGCGACGAAAAGGCGACGAGAGCGAAGGCGACGTTGAGCATGACATTCGTGAGGACCAGCGTCGAGACGTTGGGCAGGATGTGCCGGAACATGACCCGCCATCGTGAGAGCGAGAGCATCCTCGCGGCCTCGATGTAAGGCCGGGCCGACTGCTCGAGCACTCCCGCCCGCACGATGCGGATGTCGGACGGCGAGAAGAGCAGGATCAGGAGGACCACAGTGACCCAGTAGCCGCCGCCGAAGACCCCCGACACGACGATCGCGGCGAGAAGAACGGGCAGGGCGAGCAGCAGATCCGTCCAGCGACTGATGACCACGTCGAGCCAGCCGCGCTCATAGCCGGCAAGCGTGCCGAGCACGATGCCGAGAACCATCGAGCCCACAGCCACGCAGATCGGCCCGATCAGTGCCGACGCGGCGCCCGCCACCGTCATCGCCCAGACATCTCGGCCGAGTTCGTCGGTGCCGAGGGGGTGGCCCGGTGAACCCACCGGCAGAAGGCCCGAGAGGATGTCCTGCCGCATGGCGTCGGGGTACAGCGCTCCCCCGAACACGACGCCGAGAGCCACGAGCGCGAGGATCGCGAGAGCGACGATCACCACGATGGACGGGCGGCGGCGGCGCGGCCGAGTCGGCGTGGCGAGCAGATCGATCGCGGCGGTCATGCGCGGACCGCCTGACCGCGGATCCGGGGATCGAGCAGGAGATACGCGAGGTCGGCGAGGAGGGCGATGACGGCGATGACGATGGCCACCAGCAAGGTCAGCGACTGCACCACCGCGATGTCCTTGAACAGCACCGAGTCCTGCAGGAGCGTGCCGAGTCCCGGGAGGGCGTAGGTCGTCTCGGCGAGCACCGTGCCGCCGACGAGGAACGTCAGCACGAGGCTGGCGCCGGTGACGATCGGGATCGCCGCGTTGCGCAGCGCGATGCGGTGCACCTGCGACTCGGGGATGCCTCGGGCACGCGCCGCCGTCACGTAGTCGGATTCGAGCTCGCGCAGCATGGCCGCGCGAGTGAGCTTGACGACGATCGCGCCCAGCCCGAGCGCGAGCGTGATCGCGGGGAGCACGAGATGCCAGAGGCTGTCGAGGCCGCCGTCGCCTGCGCCGTACACCGGGAAGATACGCAGATAGTACGCAAACACGTACAGGAGCAACAGTCCGACTGCGAACGTGGGGGCGCTCAGCCCGATGACGGCGAGGCTGCTGGCGATGCGGTCGGCCCAGCCGCCTGCCCGCACGGCGCTCTGGACGCCGAGCGGGATGGCCACGGCGAGGGCCACCACGAACGCCAGCGCGCAGAGGGCGAGGGTGATGCCGACGCGCTGGCCGATGGCATCGGCCACGGGCACCTGCAGGCGGATGGACTGACCCAGGTCGCCGACGAGGAAGGCGCCGAGCCACTTCAAATACTGCAGCCAGACCGGATCGTCCAGGTTGTACTGCTCGCGCACCGCGGCCACCGCCTCCGGCGAGGACGGGCGGTTGCCGAGCAGGTTCTTGACGATGTCGCCCGGCGCCAGGTGCATCAGCGAGAAGATGACGACCGACAGCACCAGCAGCACCGCCAGCGTGCCGAGCACGCGCACCGCCAGCAGCCGGCCGGCCGACCGGTACCGCGATGCGCGCGCTCGGAGGGGAAGGGTCAGCGTCACTGGCCCGCCCGGTACAGCTGCGTCGGCCACGACGAGATGAAGGCGAACGAGCTGTAGTCGTTCATCCCCAGATCCTTCGCGAACGCCGTCGCCGACTGGCCCCACCACAGCGGGATGTTGACCGCGTCCTCGGCCTGCAGGGTCTCTGCCTGCACGAGCAGGTCGACGCGGGCGGCCGGGTCTGCTTCGGCACCTGCCTGCGCGAGCAGATCGGTGATCTCGGGGTTGTCGTAAGCGGCCGGGTTGCCCGCGCCGAGCAGGTAGCTCGGGACCTCGGCCGGGTCGCCCAACGTCGAGAAGTACCACATGAGACCCACGCCGTGATCGGAGGAGGCATCCAGGCTCGCGAGCCACTCCTCGATCGGCACCTCGCGCACATTGAGCGTGATGCCGATCTCGGCGAGGTTCTGCGAGAGCGCCTGGGCGGCTGTGCCCAGCTGCGGACCCGTGTTGGGCGTCAGCAGCTCGACCTCGAACCCGTCGGGCACCGACGATTCGGTGAGCGCGGCCTTCGCGGCATCCAGGTCGTAATCCCACTGCGGGATCTCGGCGAGCGTGTCGCGCGCCTCATCGGCGTCGTAGACCTTGCCGAGCGACTCGGGCGTCATGATCGCGGTGGCGGCTTCGCCATGCCCGCGCAGCAGCTTCTCGACGTAGGCGTCGCGGTCGACCGCATGGGCGAAGGCCTCGCGCACCTTCGGGTCGTCGAAGGGGGCGATGCTCGTGTTGAAGTACAGACCGACGTACGAGAGGTCGTTGACGTAGTCGACACGCATGGTGTCGAGGCCCTCCCATTGCTGGGACTGGGCGAGCGGCACGTTGAACGCGACATCCACATCGCCCGACTGCGCGGCGAGCAGACGGGTCGACTCGTCGGGGACGAAGTTGACGGTGATCTCCTTCACCTTCGGCAGGTCGCCCCACCAGGTGTCGACCCGCTCGAAGGTCACGTGCGAATCGGGTGCAAACTCGGTGACCTGGTACGGTCCGGACCCGAGCAGCAGCGCGTCCGGCGTGCCGACCTTGCCCTCGTTCGCCTCCCAGAATGCCTGGGACGTGATGAAGGCGGCTCCGCCGGTGCTCATGTTCGCCGCGAAGGCCGCGTCGGGCTCGGTCAGTGTGATCGTCACCTCGGCGTCGCCGGTCTTCTCGATGGTGTCGACGTTGGTCAGGTAGTACGCGAGCCCCGGTGAGCTGGTCTCGTCGCGTGCCTGCTCGAGACTGAACACCACGTCGTCGGCGGTGACGGGTGTGCCGTCCTGGAACGAGGCGTCGTCGCGTAGTTCGTATACGTAGGTCAGGTCGTCGGTCTGCTCCCACGATTCCGCGAGGCCCGGCTGAATCCGGCCCTGCGCGTCGATGGACACGAGGCCTTCCTGCGCGATGGAGGCGATGTAGTAGTTCAGGATGCCAGCCTCCTGGCCGACATAGAGGCTCGACAGCGATCCCGGCAGGGCGACGGTGATCTGCTCGATCTCCGCGCCGGTGTCGGGACCCGTGTCTGTCTCGGGTGCGGGGCTGGAGCAGGCGGCGAGCAGCAGCGCACTCGCCGCGGCGACCGTGGCGGCTTGCGCGATGCGGGCTGTGGACGGGAACGGCATGGTGAGGTTCTCCTCGGGTAGGGGGGCTGTGGTGCGGAATCGGGCGCGGTGCCCGTCGCTGCGACGACGGGCGTCGAGGATGGCGTCGACCTCCGCCGGCGTCGGACGGTGGGCGGCGAGGGTGCGGATCGCCGCAGCCACCGCGGGGATCGACGCCGCCTCGACGAGGGTCGTGGCGGACATCCGCCGCGTGAAGGAGGGCGAGAGCCCGCGGGCCCTGAGGCCCGTCGGCAGCATGGCACCGGCGAGGTCCGACTCGGCGACGAAGGCCGTTCCCACCCCGTGAGCGGCGAGCGCGATGGCGGCATCGGGCCGGCTCACGACGAGATCGTCGCCGCGGTCGGCGCGGCCGACGGCGGCCGCGACGACGTCGCTGCATGTTCCGCCTCCGCGGATCCAGGCGTGCGGGGCGAGGGCCGCGGGATCGACGCGCCCGCCGGGAGCGTCGATCTCGGCGGCCGTGAGTGCGACCACCTCTTCGGCGAAAAGGAATGTGGCGCGCATCCCGTTGCGGCGAGGGGTCGCGCGCCGCGTCCCACCGACGGCCGCGTCGATGGTGATGGCGACATCGGCCCGGCCGCTGCGCACCATGTCGATCGCCTCATCCGACGCGGAGGTCTCGTGGAGCGAGACCTCGATCCCCGGGATCTCGACCGCGAGTCTCGCGAGCGCCGGGGCGATCACGTGGGCGACGCTTTCGACGGGCGCGGCGAAGCGCACGACACCCGTACGGCGCCCGAGGATGCGCGCGAGCTCGGTGGCTGCAGCAGTCAAGCTGGCGTCGATGCGCGGGGCGTGCTGGGCGAGGAGCGCACCCACCGGTGTGAGCGTCGCGGCCCGGGCAGTGCGGGCGACCAGGCTCGCCCCGAGACGCGCCTCGAGGCGCTGGACGTGCTGCGTGATCGTGGGCTGCGTGTATCCGAGAGAGCGGGCCGCGGCGCTGATCGACCCCTCCTGTTCGATGGCCACCAGGATCCGCAGCGAGTGCACGTCGAGCGCCCTCGTCAGGGCATCGATCTCCGGTGCCACGAACTCATCCATAGGTGGATGCTATTCATAGTCAGATTTCTATGGTGTAACAATATGTCTCACTACGACGCACAACGACGCTGGCGCAGCGTCGCGGCAGCAGCCAAGCGATCCGCGGATGCCGCGACCGGGCTCGCTCGCCAGCGCCGAAGGCTCAGCGTGCGGTGTCCGCCGGCGT
This sequence comes from Microbacterium sp. ZW T2_14, assembly GCF_044987405.1. Classification (NCBI taxonomy): domain Bacteria; kingdom Bacillati; phylum Actinomycetota; class Actinomycetes; order Micrococcales; family Microbacteriaceae; genus Microbacterium; species Microbacterium sp. ZW T2_14. The sequence goes on from NZ_JBJDRK010000052.1 coordinate 10,618, forward strand.
GGTCTCCGCGGCCCGAGCCGCCCGCCGGCGCGACCACGGCAGCGCCAGCGCGACTCCCACGACGAGCAGCACAGCGCCGAACCCGGCGGCGGCCCACGCCGTGGCATCCGGGATCTCGAGGTAGGTCGTGATGCCGAGGATCCGCGCGAGGCCCCACGGCAGCAGACCCATCTCGTCGTTCCACGCCGTGAGTGCCGTCTCGAGGCCGATCACGCCGATCGCGGCGGCCGGCACCAGCAGTCCAGCGCCGACGGCCGCCAGCACGAACCCGGTCGCGCGCCGCGCGCGCACCTGGGCGGCGAGCGCCCACCCGGCCGCGACGAAGACCCAGACGAACAGCGCGAAGGCGACCGCGCTGTAGATCGTGCGGAGCACGGGCTCGGTCCAGAAGGCGAACCAGTATCCGCCGGGACCCGTGAACGACAGGGCGAACAGCGTGAGGATGCAACGCAGCATCACGACGCCGCCGACGGCGGCGATGACCGGCCACGGCGACCGGCGCCAGAGGAGCAGTCGGACCACGAGGGCGAACAGCGCCCAGGCGCCGATCGTGACGACGAGATGCGTCCACGAAAGGAACGAGGTCTGCACCGCCCGTGTCGCGACCAGCAGCGCGGCCGGCACGACGAGGAGCAGCCAGCGGTCGAGCTCGAGCATGCCCAGTGTCGATTCCCGCGCCCGCCACGGACGGGTCGACGCGATCCACGTCGCCCGGGCGGCGGCGGCTCCGGGCCTCGCGACCAGGCGCGTGCGCGCGGCGACCATGCCGATCACGACCCACGCGATCGCCAGCACCAGCAGTCCGCGGGCGAGCCACGCCATCGTCAGGTCGCGCGTGGCGCGGTCGACGCCCAGCTGGGCGGCCGTGAGGTTGAACGCCGGGTAGTCGAGGTTGCCCTCGTACCGCTCGAGGTGCGTGGCGGCGAGCGTCTCGTAGGCGGCGCGATCGGCATCCCACGCGCCGTACGACTCGGGCGAGAGCGTGTCGTGCCACTCGCCCTGGTGCAGGATCATCGCCCGGTACGCCTCGAGCAGCCGCAGGGTGTCGAGCTCGTACTCGAGCGTCCCCACGAAGGCGTCGCGCATGTCGGCGGAGTGCCAGGTCGCGGCATCCGTCCCGGTCACCAGCTCTTGCATCTTCTCGACCGCGGCGACGGCCTGCGCGCCATCGGCGATGGCGGCGTCGATGCCGGCGCTCGACGCGGCGTCAGCGTCCGCACTGTCCCGCACGATCGCGTAGAGCACGTCCAGCACGGCGGAGTCGCCGGTGAGGATGTCCCACTCGAAGATCCACATCATGGGCGGCGGCTCGAGCCCGATCGCGAAAACGCGCTGGTCGGCGAACTGCTCGATGTACATCCCCTGTGCGATCGCGTCGCGTGACAGGGTCATCGCCTCGGCGATGGCCTGCACGGTCGCAGGGTCGTCCGAGAACCATTGCCGCGCCCAGTCGGCGGTCACCTCGGCGACGTCGGTCTCGGGGTCCTGCGCGAGCGCGGCGGCCAGCTGCGTGTTGAGCTCGTACAGCTGCCAGAAGCCCGACTTGAGGTACAGCGACATCGGCCCGGCGCGCCAGGGACCGCCGTCCTGCGTCCACACCCACACGCCCTCGATGCGGTCGTTCGCGGCCAGCAGCTGCTGCAGGGCCGCCTGATACTGCGGGCCCAGGTCGTTCGGGAGGGCGCCGAAGTTCTCGAACTCGCGACGGCTCTGGAACTCCACGATGCGCCGCTGCGCGCCCTGCTCGAGTGTGTGGTTCAGCGGCAGCCACGTGTAGAAGTCGCCGAGCGTGTACTTGGTCGACACGATGAGCGCGGGCGAGTCGATGCCGTCGAGCACCGCCTCGTACGACGCGTCGTTGGTGTGCATGTCGCCGACGGCGCCGACGCCCACGCTCCACGTGCGGAAGATGACCTCGCGATCGGATGCCTCGGCCTGCGCCGTGAACGCTCCGAGCATCGTCCGCACCGCGTCGACGGTGGTCACTTCGAGCGCGGAGTAGTAGTCCCAGCCGCCGACGTCATAGACGGGACCGGCCTCGCCGATGCGGATGAGCACGCCGTCGAGTGCGGGAACCGCCTTGTACAGCTCGTCGAGGCCGGCGGCGTAGACACTCCAGAAGTCGGGGTTCGCGGTGTCGAGCGAGCCGAACCGGTCGATGAGGTAGCGCTCGAGCGGCCCGGTCAGCGCGAGCATGTCGGTGCGGAGGAACACCTTCACGCCCAGCTCGTCGGCGCGCTCCCAGAACGGCGCGAACGCCTTCCGCAGGGCCAGGGCCTTGTCGCGGTGGTCGTCGCCTTCGGCGTAGACCGCGCCGTCCGGCACGTCGTCGAACGTGACGTACTCGACGAACCCGGGGAACGCGACGGCGTTGATGCCGTTGGCGAGCGAGTGGCGCAGGAATCCGTCGAAGTCCTCGTAGGCCGCGGCGAGCGCGGTCTGGTCGATGTACGGCGCCTCGGGCTGCACGACGGCGGCGAACGCGTCGGAGGCGTGCGAGTAGTTGTCGCCGCTCTCCCACTCCGCCGGGTCGGGGATGACGCCCACGGCCCCGAGGTCGCTCATCCGCAACGGCAGACGGGATGCCGCGTGCTCACCGAGCAGGTCGGCGAGAGGCTGTGCCGCGCGCACCTGGGCGGCGAGGTCGTAGATCGCACGCGTCGCGCCGGCCCCGGTGTCGGCCCGAATGGTCAGGGTCGCGGCATCCCCGTCCAGCGTGTAGCCGTCGGCTGCCTCGCCGGAGCCTTCGTCGGCGACGGTGACGGTGAGGGATGCCGCGCCCGCACGCGTGGAGGCATCGGCGACGGCGCCGAGCAGCTCGTCCATCGCGACGTTCACGCGGACGGTATCGGGCACATCGACCGCGGTGATCTCGGGGGGCGCGACGGCCTCCGCCGCAGCCGCCACCACCGGCTCGGCCGGCTGCATCTGCGTGGCGGGTTCGGTGCGGATGCCGAGCGCATCGCCGATGGCGAATGCGACTCCGGCGCCCATCGCCAGGAGCACGATGACCGTGACGGCAGCGAGGATGCCTCGCCGTCGCGCCGTCGTCATCCTCTGATCCTAGGACCGCGCTCCCGGCACTCCCGACCGTCGGCCGAACCCGTTGCATAGGCGTTGTGAACCTCGCAGCGCACGCATGACGGATGCCGCGGCGCGAGGCCGCGGCATCCGTTCATGGTCAGCTGCTCTTGCGCATCGCCCGGATGCCGACGGCGAGGCCGACCACCGCCAGCGCGATCGCCGCGACCCAGCCCCACAGGACGGTGATGTCGCCGAGGTCGCCGGCGAACAGCGCCCGCTCGGCCTGCACGACCCAGTTGATCGGGTTCACTGTGGAGATCGCGCGCATCCACCCGGGTGCCGCGTCGAGCGGCAGCAGCATGCCCGACAGGATCAGCAGCGGGAAGATCAGCGTCTGCTGCACGCCCCAGAACAGCCACTCGCGGTCCTTGGTCTTCAGGGCCAGCGTGTACGACAGCGCCCCGAGCCCGATGCCGAACACCGCGAGCAGGGCGAGCCCGATCACCAGTCCGGGCACGTTGATCGTGAAGCCGAACGGCCAGGCGATGAGCACGATGATGAGCGCCTGCACGATGATCGGCACGATCTCCTTCAGCGCGCGACCGACCAGCAGCGACGACCGCGCGAGCGGTGCGACCAGCGTGCGCTCGTGCGAGCCCGTCATCATCTCGTACTGCAGGTTCGAGCCGGTCGCCCCGGTGCCGAACAGCACGATCATCACGAGCACGCCCGGCACGAACCACTGCAGGGTCTCCCCCACCGGCTGGCCGGACGAGCCGACGAGCAGCGGCGCGAAGAGCCCGAGGAACACCAGCGGCTGCACCAGGCTGAAGATCAGCGTGAACGGGTCGCGCGCGACGGGCTTCAGTTCGCGCGTGAGCACGTTCCATGTGTCGCGCGCGGGGTTGGCGCGCACCGCGGTGTCGGGCCGGGTCTGGATCTGGGCGGTCATCGGTTCGCTCCTGTCTTCTCGGCCACCGGTTCGGCGGTTCCGGATGCCGCGTCCGCGGCGTCTGCGCTCTCGTCCGGGGCTTGGTCGGCGTCTTGGTCGGACCCGCTCTCGCCCTCGCCCGCCTCCCGCAGCGTGCGGCCGGTGAGCGCGAGGAAGACGTCGTCGAGCGTCGGCGGCACACCGGTCGCGGTGCGCACCGTGAGATCGGCGGCGTCGAGCGCGCGGACGGCGGCCGGCAGCAGCGCGTCGCCCTCGGGGGCGGTGAGGACGACGGATGCCGCGACCCGGCGCACCTCGCGATCGGTGAGCCTCTGCACGACCGCGACGGCGGCTGCGGCATCCGTCTCCGTGGCGAACCCGAACGTCAGCACGTCGCCCGCGAGCTCGGCCTTGAGGCGCGTGGCCGTGTCGTCGGCGATCACGCGGCCGCGGTCCATGACCATGACGCGTTCGGCGTAGCGGTCGGCCTCCTCGAGGTAGTGCGTCGTGAGGAAGACCGTCGTGCCGTGCTGCGCGCGCAGGTCGATGATGTGCTGCCACAGGTTGGCGCGGCTCTGCGGGTCGAGTCCGGTCGACGGCTCGTCGAGGAACAGCAGCGGCGGCGCGTGCATCAGCCCGAGCGCGATGTCGAGCCGGCGCTTCTGCCCGCCCGAGAGCTGCTGCACCGACCGCGTGGCGAAGCCGCTGAGGTCCAGCGACTCGATGAGCTCGTCGGCCCGCGTGCGTGCGGCGACCTTCGACATGCCGTAGAACGCGCCCTGGCTCAGCAGCTCGTCGCGCGCTCGCTGCGAGAAGCTGCCGCTCGTGAGCTGTCCGACGTATCCGATGCGGGCGCGCACGTCGGCGGACTGCTTCAGGATGTCGAAGCCGACGACCTTCGCCGTGCCCGCGGTCGGTGGAATCAGGGTGGTGAGCATGCGCAGGCTGGTCGACTTGCCGGCGCCGTTGGGTCCGAGGAATGCGACGAGCTCGCCGCGCGTCACCTCGAACGCGAGGTCCGTAACGGCCTCGACGGTCTTGCCTTTCACGGTGAAGCGCTTGGTGAGTCCCTGCGCTTGGATGATCGATTCGTTCGCCATGACCTCAGGCTAGGAAGCTCTGCGGACAGTTTCGGTCCGCAATGTACGGCAATCTTGAGTCATGTCCGATACGACGACGCGAGCGCTCTCGCTGCTCAATCTGCTGCAGACGCACCGCCACTGGCCCGGGTCGGAGCTGGCGGATCGCCTGGGTGTGACTGAGCGCACGGTCCGGCGCGACGTCGAGCGGCTGCGCGACCTCGGCTATCGCATCGAGTCGTCGCCGGGCGCCGCGGGCGGCTACCGGCTGGAGGCGGGCAGCGCGGTGCCGCCACTGCTGCTCACCGACGAAGAGGCGGTGGCCATGGCGATCGGGCTGCGGGTCGCGGCATCCCAGCGGCTCGTCAGTGGTCCCGAGACGACGATCACGGCCCTCGCGAAGCTCGAGCAGGTGCTGCCGGCTCCGTTGCGCCGACGGGTGGCGGCCCTGGCGGACGCCGTGCAGCCCGCAGGTCTCAACGCCGGCGCGGCCGTCTCGGGCGAGGTGCTCGGCGAGCTCGCCCTGGCCACGCGCGACCACGAGCGGGTGCGGTTCACGTACACCGCGGCATCCGGCGAGGTCACTCACCGTCGCGTCGAACCGCACGCCCTCGCGCCCGCCGACCGGCACTGGTACCTGCTCTGCTGGGACCTCGAGAAGGAGGACTGGCGCACGTTCCGGGTCGACCGTCTCGCTTCGGTGGAGCACACGCGCGTGCTGTTCGATCCGAAGCCGCTCACGCCCGACGAGGTGGCGGAGTTCATCCTCGTGGCGCGGTCGTGGGTGCGCCAGGCGGTCGAGGCGGACGCGGTGATGGAGCTGCCGATCGACGCGATGCGGGAGTACTTCGGGCAGTGGGGCCAGGGCGCGTCGGACGAGGGCGATGGCCGCACCCGGTGGCCGGTCGGCGGCGGCGATTTCCGCGAGACGATGTACGGGCTGTCGTGGATCCCCGAAGGCGTCGAGTACACGACCGACCTGCGCTCGCCCGCGCGCGAGCAGTTGCGCGAGACCCTGGAACGGATGCTGCGGGCCCTGGACAAGCCCGCGCCGCCGGTTCCCCCGAAGCGAGTGAAGGAGCGCGAGCGCCAGCTGCCCGCCTGAACTCGCCGGTCGCCTGCGTTCGCGCCCGCCCGAGTTCCCGGTCGTTGAGCGAGGGAGCGCCAGCGAGCGAGACGAAACGCCCCGGACCAACGAGCCACCTCGCGAACGCCGGCCCGCACCCCTGCCGCGCGCGTCACGCTACCTTCATCCCATGACCGACGACATGGCCGCCCAGCTCGCCCGCGTCGAAGCCGAGGAGGCCGACGTGGTGCTCCCCCGCTTCGATGTGACGGATGCCTGGGCTCTGGGTTGCCGCATGCGCGAGGCCGCTGCGGCCGCCGGCCTGCCGATCGTCATCGGCATCACCCTCGGCGAGGCACGGGTGTTCCACACGGCGCTGCCCGGCTCCAGCGCCGACAACGACGGCTGGCTCGAGCGAAAGACCCGCGTCGCGCGGCGCTACGGGCGCTCGTCGTTCGGTGTCGGGCTGTCGTTCCGCGCCGCCGGTGGGGACTTCGACACCGACGCGCGCCTCGACACCACCGCGTACGCCGCGCACGGCGGCGTCTTCCCGATCACGGTCGCCGGCGTCGGCGTCGTCGGAACCGTCGGCGTCTCCGGTCTTCCGCAGGCCGACGACCATGCCTTCGTCGTCGAGCAGCTGCAGGCGTGGGTCGCCGACGTCTCGCGTTCGGACTCGTAGGGAGCGACTTCAGCCGGAGCCTTGCTGCGAGACCGCCATGTCTCTGGAGGGTGTCGGGTGGAGGGCCACAAGCCCTCGGTTGCAGAGCACGATGATCGTGTGGTCTTCGGCGATCTCGAGGTCGCGAACCGGGGAGTGCAGAGCGAGAACGTCAGGCTCCGGCGAGAGATCGTGCCACACGCGCACCGAACCGTCGACACCGCCGGACACGACGAGAGTCGCCTCGGCGAGGGCGCGCAGCACGGTCACGGCCTCGGTCTGGACTCCGCTGAGCGTCGCGATCCGCTCGGGGGCGAAGGGATCCTCCGTCGGCGCGGACACCTCGATGACATCACCCGAGGCCTCCAGCACCACCGCCCGTCCGCCGAGCATGGTGGCGGTCGCGGCCTCGGAGGAACTGTATTCGTCGTTCAGGACTCGCGCGGTTCCCTGGTCGAGGTCGACCAGCACAACTCGCTTCCACGTATCACCCACGGCGAACACCAGTTGCGGAGGGCCACCCGGAACGCGACGGAACCCGCCCTGAAGTTCTGGCACCTCGTCCGACCCCCAGACGGAAGCGCCTTCTCGACGGAGGATGATGGCCTCGGGGGCAGGGTCCTCGTCCTCCAAGCCCCATGTCAAGACCCGTGACTCGTCGTCAAAACTCTGGGCGACCAATCGGCCATCAGCCAGGTACGGGCTTGTCACCGCGGCGAGGCCGGCGAGGTGTTGGTCAGCCATCAATCCGCCGGTCTCCACCCACCAGGCGCGGACCTGCCCGTCGCTTGCTCCCTCCTCGATGAGCGCCACTGCCACATCCTCCTCACCGGAGCGCCCGACGATGACGTCCAGTACCGCACGCTCGGCGAGATCTGTGCCCAGCATCCGCGCGGCTCCGGTCTGCAAGTCCCTGATGGCAACGTCTTGACCCACGCCCCAGGTCAGCACGCTGCGGTTCCCGGCAGAATTGTCGACAGTCCACATCACCTCCGGAAGGGCGCCAAGCGCGCCGACGTCGCCCGAGACCGGTACTCCCTCCGAGCTCACTTCCCACCCGTGCACTCCTCCTCCGGCACCGCGATCTGACGCTACGACCAGCAGCCGGCCGGCAATGTTGACGAAGCGCACGGTGGAGACCGGGGGGCCGCTGGACTGCAGCTCGTGCAGCTCGCCGCCACTCTCGACCAGTACGACTCTGCCGTCGTAGCCACCAGCCGCGAGCAATAGCCTGGATTCGATGGTCATGGCATCGACGGAGGTCACCCCCGCCCGGAGGGTCAGCACCCTGAAGTTGTCGTCGTCCTCGTCTGCGACTGGCAGGTCACCTCCGGGCTCTGCAGCGACCTCCTCCGCCCGTTCGCCGATCTCGATCGGTTCGGGGTCCATCCGCGCCCGATCCCTCGCTTCGCGTCGACGTCGCCGCTCTGCCTCCCGCGCAGCCTCCAATGTCTTCATGTCGGAGCCCGTTGTAGTGGTCGTGATCAGGCTGCCGTCGTACACCTCGACATAGGTGCCGAAAGCGGGAGCAGAGGCCACCACGACGTTGGAAGGCTCCGCTGCGCCGTCGGGCCACCAGCCCAGCGTCCCGTCGGCGAATCCGACCGTCAGCACGGCGCCATCCTCGGAAGTCGCGATGAGGCGGGCCTCGTTGACCCAGGTCGCGTCCTCCATCCCAGTGGAGGAGAGCTCAGAGATCTCGAACTCCTGGTTGACTGTCAGCCAGGAAATCCCGCCGTCGGCCCCGGCGGACACGACGTCGTCTCCGGCGAGCTGAACGGAGAGCACTGGCCCTTCGTGGATCTGCCAACTCACAACTTCTTCTTCGAGGTGGTCGAGGTGACGTAGCTGGATCACGCCGTCGTGGAAGCCGACAGCCACCATCGGGGCGCCCCGCAGGACCGAAACCGCGGCTGCGGTGACGCTCGCGTCGTCGAACGAAATGGAGGCGACCACCTCGGGCGTGATCGTGTCGCGCCCCGCGACGAGCAAGTCGACCACGTAGATCGTGTCCTGACGCCCGGTCACGACCACCGACCGTCCTCCTATCGTCGCGGCAGCCAGGAACGGCGAGCCGTAGTGGCCTGGCATCGCAAGCTCAGGACCGCGCGGGGCATAGCCGTCGGCATCCCAGATCCGGATTGTGCCGTCGAGTGCGCAGACGGCGAGGCATGAACGACGATCTACAACGACCGGCGCGACCGCGGCCACACCACCCGCCGCTCCGGCGAGGTAGTGGCTGCGGACGGTCGAGGTGGGGGTGGCCCACAGAACACGCAGTGGAACCTTCGGATCCAGACGATCCACGCGCTCTACAAGGTCTCGCGGACCGATCAGGTGAGCGGCCAGCGCCAAGTGGTTGAGATTGTCGTCGACCGATGGCCCCAGTTCGGGCAATGCGGCGAGGTAAGCCGGCACGATGGACAGGGATTGCTCATCTGTCGCCGCACGCAGCACGCGGGCGAGCTGATCGCGGTCCGCGGTGGCGAGGAATAGCGGATCTGAGGCGAGTTCGCCCAGCAACCCCGCCGCGGCAGCGTGGGTCGGCAGGTGGGCGAGCGTGTATGCCCGCGCGCGGGTCCAGTCGGGGAGTCCATCCGCTCGCCGCGGCACCTCGTCGATGAGGTGGCGCGCGAAGCGCCGCCACACCTCGGGTTCGCGGGTCACCCGCCGCAGGTGTTCCACCAGGGTCTGGTGGTACAGCCGGTACACCGCCCGGTCGTCCTGGACGAGCTCCTGGACGAGGTAGGCGGCGGCGTGCTCGAGCAGCCACTCCACGTCGCGAGCCTCGTAGCGCCGCCCACTGAGCGCTGAAGCCAGGCTGGGCCAGAGGTCGTCGCCGGTCCCGAGACCCGTGCCTTGCGCATACGCGAGTGGCAACAACAAGTCCTGCACCTGACGGCGCCGGTCGCCGAACCGATCCAGGTAGTCGTGCCAGCCATCGGCGACGCTCTCCGCGAAGCGTGATTCCCACCCTTCGACGTCGAGGTCGACGCGCCCCTCGACCGCCAAGGCACTCGTCGAGAGCTGGGCAAGCAGGAACGATGGGTAGGAGCGGGTCGCGATCACCTCTGCGACCTGCCTGGCAGGCTCCTCCGCTCCGTCGTACGCTGCCCCGCCGCTGGTGAGCCGACTGTGGACATAGTCGGCCAGGTCCGCACGGTCCAGGTAGGGTTCGACGTCCAAGTCGAGCACGACGGTGCGGGCACCCAATTGGTGGCGGAGCTCCTCCTCATACCCGAGGCGGGTGCCGACGAGCACCTTGACCCGGCCCTCGGCCCCCACGGCCGCCGTCCGCCGCAGCAGGGTCGCCGTCTCCATCGGTTCGGCGGACTCATCGAGCGCGTCGACCAACACGGTCAAGGGCCGTCCCCGCGATACGAGATCGTCGACCCACGTCTCGGACGAGGACGGCGGCATGCCGACGGCGGACGCGATCGCGGCAAGGACCTCGGCGGCGCTCTTTCCGCGGGCGTGGACCGCAACATCGATCAACGGCGCCGGTTCTTCTGGACGATCGGGCAGCAGCGGACGGACCAGCGGGTCGGCCAACACCGCGAGCCGGGCGAGAACCGCCGACTTGCCTGAACCAGGTCCGCCGGTCACCGCGCGCACCCGACCGTCGGCTGGGCCGTTCGCGAGCCAGTCGGACAGCTCCTTCATCGCCTGTCGCCGACCGGTGAAGAACGAGCCGCGGCTGCTATGCCGCTCGACGCCGCGGGACCTCGGCGACCAGTGACTGATGAACTCGTTGGGGGGATACATCGACCAGTGGCGCACGACATCGTCCAGAGCCGGCCAGTAACGGCTGAGTCTGCTCACCGGGATCATCCAGGCGGCGCGGTTCTCCCGATCCTTGTCGGCGCCCACGATGATGCCCACCACGGCACCCAACTCCTCGTCGAAGACCGGGGAGCCGCTGAAGCCACGAGCAACGAGTGTGCCGGTCCGTACAGAGAGCTCGACCCAGTCCCCGCCACCCCCAGCGGGTCTGCGGATCGTTCCCGATGCACTGAGGCCCTCGTCGTACCCGCGAGGGAAGCCGAGCACGTCGAAGTCATGGCCGAGCACGCCGTCGGAGCGGCGGACGGGTGCGGGCTGTGAACCCACAGGTGCCGGCTCTGACAGCGCAAGCACCGCAACGTCGGCTCGGCCGTCTTCGGCGACATCCGCCCAGGCCTCGACCGTCGCTTCGACGGGGGCGGATTCGGAGCGCACGAAGTCGACCCGCACGACCTCGGCCGGCGCCTGCACCGCGGGGTCATCCACGCCGAGTGCCTCTCGGACCACGTGAGCGCATGTGACCACGTGGCGCTCGTCGACGAGGACGCCACCGCCCATGGGTGAGCCGGTCGAATCGAGCAGCCGGACCTGCCACGGCCGGGCCTCAGGCGTCGGCATCGTCCTGTTCCTTAGCCGGCCTGGTCCAGCTCAGCTTCACCGTCAGATGCCCCTCCGCGCCGGTCTGGGCGATGACGACTCCCGCTGCGGCGCTGAGCTTGATGCCGAACTCCAGGTCGACCGAGTCCGGTGGCCGCGGCAGACTCGTGAACCTCGCCAGCACGCCGGTCGTGAACTCCTCGACCTTGCCGAGCGCGGCCCCGACGTCGACGGCGCTGTGTAAGAGCTCGCCGCCGCGGGATGCCCGCTCGACCCCGACGTCGTCGTCCTTGACCTCGACGTAGATCTCACCTTTGCCACCGACCATGGCGAATCCCACAACCTCGGCCATGCCGTCTCCTTCGCGCTCGACGAAGCCAGGCACTCATCGTCCCGCGTTCCGCACATTTGCGCCATGGACATCGGGTCCAACCGCGGTCTGTCGTCCCGCTGGTCAAGAGGTCCTTCGGGGCGAGGAGATACAACCGCCCGTGTCGATCAGCGCCTCGACGGGCCCTCCCGCGCGTACCTCCGCACGGCTGACCGTCGCGACGTCGGCGAGTCGCCGCATCCGATCTTCCGACTCAGTCGTCGAAGATCCCCACCGACTCGGACAACCGGGTGACCTCGTCGGCGGTGAGCTCGAGGTCTGCCGCCTGAGCCGAGTCGATGATGGATGCCGCGCGGCGCGCCCCCGGAATCGGGATGACGTGCGAGCCCAGCGCCAGCTCCCACGCGAGCACCGCCTGCTGCGGGCTGACGCCGTGCGCCTCGCCCACTTCGCGGAACGCCGAGAAGCGATCGCCGACCCGGCGCGCTCCCCCGCCGGTGCCGCCCAGCGGACTCCACGGCAGGAAGGCGATGCCGCGCTCTCCGCAGAAGCGCAGCTCGTCGATGCTTCCCGGATGCTTCGGCGAGAACTCGTTCTGCACGCTGGCGAGGTTGCCCTCGCCGAGCACATCGATCGCGATCTGGATCTCTTCGACGCTCGCGTTGGAGATGCCGATCGCGCGGACCAGGCCGTCGTCCTGTAGGGCCTTCAGCCCCGCGATGATGTCGCCGTACACGCGCGAGCGGTCGGGGCGGTGGTACTGGTAGAGCTCGATCTGGTCGACCCCGAAGATGTCGAGCGACTTCTGGACCGCCGAGCGCAGGTACGCCGCCGACCCGTCGCGCACCTTGGCGCCGCCTTCGCCGTGCGTGATGCCGCCCTTCGTCGCGACGAAGATGCTCGACGCGTCGCCGTCCCACGTGCGCAGCGCCTCGGCGATGATGCGCTCGTTGTGCCCCATCTCCTCACCGTCCGGGGCGTAGATGTCGGCGGTGTCGATGAGCGTGACGCCCGCGTCGAGCGCGGCGTGCACGGTGGCCACGGCATCCTCGAACGACGGATACTCCTTGTCGTTGTTCATCGACAGCGGCATGGCGCCCAGCCCGATCGCCGAAACCCGTCCTCCCGCCAGCGTGCGCTGCTTCATCGCATCTCCTTCTCGCATGGCCTCAGCCTGCCAGGAGGGTGCGGCGGGAAGCAGGGACTGGACAAATCCTGTGCCGAGGCCGTAGAGCCCGGGCTACGGCATCCGCTCGAAGATCTCGCGGGCCCGCAGCGAGCGCGTGCGCGTGACCGGGTGGGTGGCCAGCACGATCTTCCCGCGCGCGTGCAGCTTGGCCAGGTCTTCGAAGGCCTCCACGATGTCCTCGATGGGGTACAGACCCGAGACAAGAAGGCGGAACGCTCCGACGCCGGCCAGGTCCACCACGCGTTGCAGCACCTGCGTCGCATGCGAAGCCGACTCGGCATCGTCTCGCAGCATCCGCAGCTCGACCTCCCGCCTGTCCGCGCTGGAGCGATAGCGCTCGGGGGGAACGTCGAGGGCTTCTGCGACCTCGCGGCCGTCCTTGCCGTAGTTGTCGATGTAGGCGGTGATCGATCCGCCGGCGAGCCGCCGGATCCGGTCCGCCATCCCCTCGCCGTACTTCACGGGCGTGATGTGCAACTGCCGCAGATAGTCGAAGTTGCGCTCGCCGCATGTGCCGATCACGCGAGCTCCGCGGTGCTTCGCGAGCTGCGCCTCGATGCTGCCGACACCGCCCGCCGCGGCGGAGATCACCACCGTGTCGGAGGAGCCGATCCGAAGGTGGTCGAGGGTCTCCAACGCGGTGGCTCCGGCGAGGAAGAGACCCCCGGCGACCTCCCATTCGATGCTGCGGTGCTTGCTCACGAGCTGGTCGGCCGGCACGACGATGTGGCTCGCGTGGGCGCCGGTTCTGGTGTGCCCGACGACGCTCGCGCCGATGCGGAGTGTGGTCACGCCCGGGCCACAGCCGCGGACGATCCCCGCGAAGTCGCTTCCCGACAGCCGCGGCCACGGGTCGTCGTGCCAGCTGTCCTCCTTGCCGTTGCGCAAGAAGGCGTCCATGTGGTTGATCGCCGTCGAGATCACTTCGACCAGCACCTCGCCTGAGGCGGGGGCGGGCAGCGGGTACTGATGGCGATGGAGAACGCCGGCGTCGCCGTAATCGGCGTAGCGGTAGGCGAATGCCTCGGTCGGTGCTCGCATGGCGATGCCTCCTCCAGTTCCCCTCGAGGCCGGCACTGGCCTCGAGGATGTATTCCGGCGGAGGGGCACGTACGGATGCAGCACCCGGTCGTCGAGTCTCGACGCTCTATGGGAAGACGATGTCGGAATCCGGATGCCGGATCAGAAAGCCCTGCGCGCGATCACAGCCCAGCTGCACGGCGATGTCGAGGTGAGTGAGCGTCTCGACTCCTTCGGCGACCACCCGCAGCCCGTGTGCGTGCGCGATCTCGACCCTCTCCCGCAGCACCGCTGATGCGTCTCCCTGAGCCGACCGCACCAGATCGCCCTGCAGCTTCACCTCCGTCAGCGGCACAGTCCGAAGTCGGTCCAGCGCGGGCGAGCTCGCGCCGTACCCCGCCAGGGAGATCTCCACGCCGGCATCGCGGAGCATGTGCAGCTGGGGCAGCACCACGCGCTCGTCGACCCGCTGCGCGTCCTGCGTCAGCTCGAGGATGACCGACCCGGCAGTCAACGCACGTCGCTCGACCTCGGCGGCGACATGCTCGGCAAAGGATTCGTCCTCGAACTGCACCGGCGACACGTTGACGGCGACGGCCCACTGGCGACCCGTCTCTCGCCATCCGGCAAGCGTGTCGAGGCACTCGTCGAGCATCCGCCGACCTAGTGCGTGGATCACGCCGCTGCGTTCCGCGACATCGATCATCGTCGCCGGATCGATGTCGCCGAGCCGCGGATGCCGCCAGCGGCATAGTGCCTCGGCGGCCACGATCGAACCGCTCTCCAACGACACCTGCGGCTGATAGACGGCGAAGATATCGGCACCGCGGACGGCGATCGCGAGATCGTCCGCGAGGTCTTCGGTCGGAGGCACTGGTCAAGTTCACCCCGTCCGGCGGTGCCGCTGCAAACCGCTGTGCGACGGTCGGCGATCGGCTACAGTCCGCTCTGCAGCGGTGGGCGGTCGCTCTTGCTCGACGTTCGCGCACGCCGCGCGGCACCGCAGCCCGAACGATCGCGCGCCGTCCGCTCAGTCGGGGTAGACGGCGTCGACCTCCACCTCGACCAGCCATCCGTTCACGGGCAGGTTCTCGACCTCGATCGTGAACCGGGACGGACGCGCGGGGTTCACGACCTTCGGCTCGCCGGCCACGGATCCCAGCTGCACCTGCAGGGTCTGCCCGGTGGCCAGGTTCGTGTTCGCGAAGAACTGGCGGTAGCCGCGGTTCCACCCGGCGAAATCCGCCGCCTGCTCACCGGCAGGGTTCTGCAGGAACACCCGCATCGAGGTCACGTCCTCGAAGGACAGGCCCGCCTTGTTCAGGTTCTCACCGATCCGCATCAGTGCGTTGATCGACTGCGCCTCGGTGATCGTGACGCCCGCAGGCAGCGCACCGCCGGGGAACACGTCGGTGGGAATGTAGCGAGCCTCGGGCGAGACGCCGGGCGTCGTGTTGAGAGCGGACGGCCCGAGGCCCGAGGACTTGTACCAGGCGACATTCTTGCCGAGAGCCACCCCATCGGCGATGGACGGGGTGTCGCCGGTGACGAACGGGACGGCCTCCGTGGGCTTCGGGCGGAACAGCGTGTCAGCGGCGACCGCGGTGCTGGGGACGGCGATTCCTGCGGTGATGGCGACGGCGAGCGCGATCTTGTAGCGGGTCTTCATGGGTCTCCTCGAATCCAGGCAAGACACCAGCTGAGCTGGCGCATGCGTCACGACGCATGAAGCCTCGCAGTGGCATGTTTCCCGCTCGGGTCATCGGCGAGTCCTCGCTGTGACGCGAGCTGAGATCTCTGCGGGGGGTGGGTGCCGCTGCGGACTGAAACGGTTTACATCCCCGCAAACTGGGGGAAATGGGGGCGAGTTCCCGCACTGGCATATTGCCCTTATGTGCGCATGAACGCACTGATCATGGCTCGCGGGCGGCGGTCGCCTCGCAGGTCGATGCGTGAGATCGAGAGGGTTATTACGTGGAAACTCAGACCACCGCGAGCGTTTCGCGCCGCAGCTTCCTCAACGCTGTGGGTGCTGGCTCCACCGCCGGCGTGCTCTTCGCGACGATGGGAGCGCTCGGCCTCGCGCCGACCGAGGCCGACGCCGCCTCACTGTCGTGGACGCCACCCAGCGGCAGCGATTTCTCCCTCACGGGACGCTCTTCGAAGAAGGTCGTCATCGTGGGCGGCGGCCCCGCGGGCCTGGCATCCGCGTACGAGCTCCAGAAGGCGGGCTACAACGTCACGGTTCTCGAGGCGCGCCACCGTGTCGGCGGCCGGACCCTCACCCTCCGGCCCGGTGACAAGGAGACCGACCTCGACGGCAACACCCAGACCGCGAAGTGGGACAACGGCCTCTACATGAACGCCGGCGCCGGACGCATCGCCCAGTGGATGGTCACCATGGACTACCTCCGCGAGCTCGGTGTCCCCTACGAGGTCTTCACCAACGCGAACGCCGACGCGTACCTCTACAACGAGAACGCCGGTTCGACGCCGGGGAACCCGACCCGCTACCGCACCGCCAAGGCCGACTGGTTCGGCTACACCTCCGAGCTCCTCCGGCATGCCACGGATCAGGGCGCGCTCGACCAGAAGCTCACGGCGACCGACAAAGAGAGGCTGCGCGACTTCCTCGGCCGGTGGGGCTCTCTGCAGGCCGACGGCACATACAAGGGCGGCTCCAACCGCGGGTACTCCGTCTACCCGTCCGCCTGGAACGAGTCCGGGACTCCCCTTCCCGGCCCCGGCACGATCTCCGAGGTTCTCGGAACGAGGATGGGCAACTACTTCCCGTTCGAGATCAACTGGGAGCAGGCGATGCTGATGTTCCAGCCCAAGGGAGGCATGGACACCACATACGAGTACTTCGTGAAGGCGATAGGCCGGCAGAACGTGCACCTGCAGTCTCCGGTCACCGGGATCGAGACCACGACGTCGGGCGTGTCCGTAACCTACAGCCCTCCCAACGGGCCCGCACGCGTCATCGACGCCGACTTCGCGATCGTCACCGCGCCGGCGCATCTCATGCGCAAGTGGAGCACGAACTGGGGAACCGAGATCGACTCCGCGCTCGGCGAGTTCGCGGCGGCGTCGCCGGCGGGCAAGATCGGCCTGCAGTACAGCTCGCGGTGGTGGGAGAACGATCACCGCATCTACGGCGGGATCACCGAGACCGACATGGACCTGCAGCACGTCTGGTACCCCTCGTACGGGTACGGCGAGAAGAAGGGCCTCGTCGTCGGCTACTACAACACCGGCAATGCCGCTCGCACCTACGCAGCGCTGAGCCCGCGCGACCGCGAGGCCCGCGCGGTGGCACAGGGCGTGAAGATCCACGGCGAGAAGTACCGCACCGAGCTCGAGCAGTCGTTCTCCATCGCATGGCACCGGGTGCCGTACATCGAGGGGGCGTGGGCGTACCCGAACACCGCTTCGCCGGGGTTCAAGAAGCTCCAGACCGGCACCGGAAACGTCTACTTCGCCGGCGACTGGATGTCGGAGATCTCCGCGTGGCAGCACGGGGCGTTCTGGTCGGCGCGTTACGCCGTGCAGGCTCTCCACGCCCGGGTCATGGCGGGCTGAGCGCACCCCCGCCTTCACCAGTGGGGACTCGACGTTCGATCGCTCGAGTCCCCACGGCGCATCCTCGGCCGGACGACTGCCCTCAGCCGCGGCATCCCATCCGATTCCCGACCCGCACCGAAGACCTTTCACAGCACGGCAGATCGCCGTTGAGAAAGAGAGGTCTCCCATGGGCTCGTCACCGAATCGCATCGTCGCCACCGTCTTCGGCGCCGTCTACCTGCTCGTCGGCCTCCTGGGCTTCGCCTTCACGGGAGGCGTCAGCTTCATCGCGACCGAGGGTGGGCTGCTGCTCGGCATCTTCGAGGTGAACCCGCTGCACAACATCGCGCACCTCCTGATCGGCGCAGCGCTGCTCATCGCCGGCCTCCGTGGCGCGCGTCCTGCCAAGATCGTGAACATCACGGTGGGCGCCGCGTACCTGCTCCTGGGTGTCGTCGGCTTCTTCCTGGTCGGCACGCCGGCGAACATCCTCGCGCTGAACGCGCCCGACCACTTCCTGCACCTCGCCAGCGCCATCGTGCTGCTCGCTGTCGGTCTGGCTGCCGAGCGGACGTCGCGGGTCGCGACGGCGTGACCGTGCGTCACGAGGCACCCGCGACGGAGCGCGCGGTCACTCGCGCCCCGTTGTGGGTGCCGATCGCCGCGTGGGGCTTCGGCCTGGTCAGCGCGGCACTCGGAGCCGCGGCGATCGTCGCGCTCCAGGCCGACACCCTCTCGCGGGTGCTCGGCGCAGTCTCTGTCGTGGTGGGGGTGGCCGCGCTCGCCTGGGGCGCGGCCGCCCTCGCTCTTGATCGCACGCCGGCACCGCGGGGGGCGGTTGCCGGCGTGTCAGCAGCAGTCATCGTGGGGCTGACTCTGCTCGCCACCGAGCCCGGCCGGGCGAGCGTCCTCGCGATCGCTCTGCTGGTCGGGCTCGGTGTCGTCGTTGCCTGCGGCATCCTTCGCGGGCGCCGCCACCCCTCGAGAAGCACGAGCCTCTGGAGCCTCATCGCCGCGGCCGCCGTCGTCACGATCGCGGTGGTGCCGGCGCTCGGCACGTGCCAGGGCGCCGCGCTGCTCGACGCCGATGGGACCGTGCTCCCGGTCGTCACACACGAAGGACATTGAGGGATGCCGCGACCCGGGTCGCGGCATCCCTCGGCCGTCCGTCAGTAGGTCGCGGGAACGAGGACGCGGTCGATCGTGTGGATCACCCCGTTGGTCGCCGGGATGTTGATCGCCCAGAACACCAGCCGCGGGTCGGTGAGGGCGGGGGTCTCGTCACGCAGGGTGATGCCGCGAGGCTTGACGATGCCGCCGTTCGCCATGGTGAGCGAGCCGGCCGTCAGCACCTTCAGGGGGCCGAGCTTCTGGCCCGCGACCACGTGGTACAGCAGGATGTTCGAGATCTGCGCCGTGGTGAACGTCGAGGTGATGGCCGCCAGGGCGGCAGCCTCGCTGGCCGGCGCCGTGCCCGTGAGGTCGGTCACCAGCCGGAGGAACGCGCGGTCGTTCGGCGCGAAGACCGTGTAGGTCTGGCCCGCATCCGCGAGCGCGCCGTTGAGCCCGGTGGCGAGGACAGCCTGCACGAGGATGTCGTAGTCCCAGGGGTTGCCGTCGGGGGTGCCGTCGCCGGATGCGGCGACCGCGACGTCCACGATCGTGCCCGCGGGCGCCCCGCCGCCGTGAGCCTGAGCGGGCGTGGATGTGAACACGAGGGCCAGCGCGGCGACCGCCGCGACGGCCAGGCGAGACTTCTTCATGGTTCGATCTCCTTCGATGCGATGCCCGGCACCGTCCGAACGGAGGGTGCCGTAGAGGTATTCGCCCGAAGTGGCCGATATGGATGCAGGGGCAGGGACGTCGCCTCGGACATCACCGCGCCCAGCCGAGCGCGCGCCGGGTCGGCGACGGGCGGTGGTCAGCTGAACTCGAGCTGCCCGCGCACGATGGAGTCGCCGGAGTGGGTGGGATCGCCATCCAGCGGTTCCTGCGAGATATCGACGAGCACGTAGTCGCGCAGGTCGACGTCAGCGGGGACCACGAACGTCCCCTTCCTCCCGTCGAGCTCGCCCAGACTCACCAGTGCCGACGCGTCCGCCGTGATGAGCCAGACCTCACGGAACCCGTCGCGGTCATCGGAGTCCTTGAGACTCACCGTGAGCGTGCGCTCGCCGTCCGCGAGCTCGGTCACCTCCGCCGTGCCGGCGGCACCGGGGTGATCCGGGAAGGCGTCCAGGCTCGCCGACGCGATCTCGACCGACTGCGGCGCTCGGATGAGGCTCCAGATCCCCACGATCGTCAGGACGGCCGCGATGCTCGCCGCGAGAGTGAACAGCATCCGTCCGCCTCCCCGTCCGCGGCGCCGCTTCGGCTGCTCGTCCGCGACCGGCGGCGCGGAGACAGCGGGACCGGCCGCGAGCGCCTCGGCGGCCGGTCCCGCTGTCTC